>JBEKRW010000061.1:0-11008 GCA_049517595.1 Candidatus Cybelea sp.
TATGAGGCCGACGCACAACGAGCTTTGGGCGACGTAGACGGCGCGCGCCGAACCGATGCGCTGATTGCCGCCGAGCAGCGTCTGTTCAACGTGCAGGGCATCAACGACCGGCTGCTGGCCATGTACTACGCCGAACATCACGAACATTTAAACGACGCCTTAGCCGCGGCTCGCTCCGACATCGCGAAACGTGGAGACGAGATCTATGCCGACGACACGATGGCGTGGGTCTTGGCCGCGATGGGCCGCTGGAAGGAAGCGCGCACCTTCGCGGTCCGCGCAGCGCGCTACGATACCGCCGATCCGGAGCTGCAGTACCACTGCGGCGTCATCGCCTGGCACGCGGGCTACGCGGGCGAGGCTCGGCGCCGCCTGTCCGCAGCGCTGGCCGTAGACGCATCCTTCCACCCATTCTACGCCGACGATGCGCGCCGGATTCTGGGCTCGCTTTCGAAATGACCTCGCTGCGAAATAAGGCCTCGTTCCTCTACGCCTTTTTGATCGGGCTCAACGTCGTGGCGTGGGGTTTGGCCTTTTGGCTCTTTTCGTCGCGTCCGCTGCTGCTGGGAACGGCGTTGCTCGCGTATACGTTCGGCTTGCGGCACGCCGTCGACGCCGACCACATCTCGGCGATCGACAACGTCACTCGAAAGCTCATGCAGGATCGCAAGCGCCCAGTCGGAGTCGGTTTCTTCTTCTCCCTTGGACACTCGACGGTCGTAATCGCGCTCACCGTGGGAATCGCGCTGGCCGCCTCGATCGTCAAAGGCCAGCTACCGGGGCTGCAACGGGTCGGTGCGCTCGTCGGCACGAGTGTCTCCGCAACGTTTCTTCTGCTGGTGGCGGCGATCAACTTGATCGTGCTGATCGATATCGTTCGCGCTTTTCGAAGCGCGCGCCGCGGCGAAGCCTATAACCAGCAAGGCGTCGAGGAGATGCTCGACGGGCGCGGGCTCATCGGACGCTTTTTCCGGCCGCTTCTCAAGCTCGTCGACAGCAGCTGGAAGATGTATCCGATCGGCCTGCTCTTCGGGCTCGGGTTCGACACGGCGACCGAAGTGGGGCTTCTAGGCATCGCGGCCGTCGAAGCCGGCAAAGGACTCCCGGTCTACGACATTCTCATTTTCCCGTTGCTCTTTACCGCGGGCATGTCGCTGGTCGACACGACCGACGGCATCCTCATGCTCGGCGCCTACGGTTGGGCCTTTGTCAAGCCGATGCGAAAGCTCTACTACAACATGGTCATCACGCTGGTTTCGGTCCTCGTGGCGCTCATCGTCGGCGCGATCGAAGCCGCGAGCGTCGTCGTCATGCAGCTCCGCCTGAGCGGAGGAATCTGGGATGCCGTCAACTCGCTGAGCGGCAACTTCGGAACGCTCGGCTTCATCATCGTCGGGGTCTTTCTGCTGAGCTGGGGAGTCTCGACGGCGATCTACAAAGTCCGCCGCTACGACGATCTTCCTGTGCAGTTCATTCCGAGCGCGTCGACGACGCTCAGCACGGGCCCGGGGTGACGGAGCCGGCGTAACCGCAGTCCGGACGACACCGGGATCGCCTTGACAGACGGTGGCCCATTGCATATAGTTAGCCAAGCTAACTATATGCAATGGAGGCAAATTCGGTGGTTGACGTGAAGCTGGCGTTTGTGATGCTCGGTTCGAGCGACCTCGATTGCGCGATCGCCTTTTACTCCGATCTGATCGGACTTCGAATGAGCGGCCGGTTCGAGCGTTTTGCGCTGTTCGAGACGGGTGGAACGACGCTGGCGCTCAGCGGAGAACTCGCTCCCTATACCGGCGATCGGCCCACGCAAGAGTGCGTCTTCGGCGTCGCCAGCGTCTGCCAAGCGTACGCCGCGCTAAAGGATCGCATTGTCTTCATCAACGAGCCCCGCCCGATCAACGCCGGAAATTGGGCAGTGAACTTCCGCGATCCCGACGGGCACTACTGCTCGTTCTATGGCCCGCAATAGCGAGCGGCGCCACGTGGCGGAGCGTCTGCACTCCGCGGCAATCCACGTATTGCGTTACGCGAGGCAAGCCGATCGGAACAGCGCGATCGGCCCGGCGCAACTATCGGCGCTCTCGGTGCTGGTCTACGGGGGCTCCCGCAACCTTCGCGAGCTTGCCGACGCCGAGCAGGTCGCCGCGCCGACGATGACGAGAATTGTGGCGGCGTTGCGCCGTGGCGGATACGTTCGCCTCAAGCGATCTCCCGACGACGCGCGCTCGTCGATCGTCGAGGCCACGGCGAAAGGCAGCGCGGCGCTGGAGAAAGCGCGCGCGGCTCGTTTGGATCTGATCGACGGATTGCTCTCCGATTGCGCGCATGCGGATATCGCGCTGCTAGGGAAGGCACTGGCCGCGATCTTCCCGCAGGAGGCGTCCTCGTGAACCCACTGGCCCCCGGATTGCTCGTCGCGCCCTACTCCGGCGAACTGCCGCCGCTGGCACCGGAGACGGAAGCGGCGATCCGCGAACGCATGCAGTCGATACCGATCTTCAAGACCCTTGGCTTTTCTGCGACGCGCCTCGGCGTGGGCTCCTTCGAATGCACGGTCGCCCGCAACAAAGAGTTTGACGGGATCTTCGACTCGTTTCACGGCGGATTGCTGATGACCGCCGCCGATTCCGCCTCCGCCATCGTCAGCCTGACGGTGTGGGGGGCGCAGAGCCGCATCACCACCACCGACATGAACATCCGCTTTCTCGCACCCGCTCGCAGCGACGTCAAGCTCTTCGCGCAAGCGATCAAACAGGGACGGACGCTGATTCCGGTAACTTCCAATTTTTGGCGCGACGACGGCGTGCTCGTCGCCGTTGCACAAGTAACCTACATGAGGCTTGATTAACGATGTGTTTCTTCCATTCGCCCTTCACCGACTCGATGACGCGCGCGCAAGCCCTCAAAGGCCTCGCTGCGGTCGGTGCCCTGCCGATCATGCCGTCCATCAGCGGCGTGCCTTCCGCGCAAGACCTCAACACCGGCCGCGACCTGACGGCGATCTTCGGCTCGACCGCGTTCGTCGGCAGCGACCTGACGCCGCTGCACGGCGCCACGATCCTGATTCGCGGTGAGCGCATCGAAGCGGTCGGCCCGGCGCGCGAGGTCGCCATCCCGGCATCGGCCTTTCGGATCGACGCTACCGGCCTCTTTACGATACCCGGCCTGATCGACAGCCACGTCCACTTCTTTCAGTCGGGCAGCCTCTACACGCGCCCCGACGCCATCGATCTGCGCTCCGTACGCCCGTATACGGACGAGCTCCAGTGGATTCGCAGCAATCTGCAGGATACGTTCGCGCGCTATTTGCGCGCCGGGATCACTTCGGTCGTCGATGCCGGTGGACCATTCTGGAACTACGACGTCCGCACGCAGTCACAACAGACGCCCGTCAGCCCGCGTGTGATGGTCGCCGGGCCGCTGATCTCGAGCGTCGACCGCAGCATTCTCGATCCATACAACGATCCTCCGATCGTGAAGATCGACTCGGTCGCCGCGGCGCGCGCGTTAATCGACCGCGAAATCAACGCGCAAACCGATTTTGTAAAGTTCTGGTGGATCGTGACCCCAGAGCAGCCCGCCACCGCCTTCCAGCCGATCGCGAGCGCCGCGATCGAGTACGCGCACTCACGCGGCGCGCGCGTCATCATCCATGCGACGCAGCTCGAAACCGCGCGGCTCGCGGTAGAATCGGGAACGGATATCCTCGCGCACAGCGTCTTCGACGCCGACGTCGACGAGGCTTTCCTCGAGCTTCTGCGGTCGCGCAACGTGATCTACTGTCCGACGCTTATCGTGCTGGGCAACTACGGCTATACGTTCCACGGCACACCCAACCTCACGTCCAACGATCTGCGCGTCGCCAATCCCGACGCGGTCGGAACGCTCTTCAACATGCAGAACGTCGAAAGTGCGTTGGCGCCCGACGTGCTGGAACGAATCCGCGCCATGCGGCCGACGGAACCGCCCTACGTGGCGATGCGCAACCTCAAGCGCGTACACGAGGCGGGGATCCGCATCGCATTTGGAACCGATGCGGGAAACATCGGCACCCAGCATGCTTCGTCGTTCTACGACGAGGCGCTCGAGATGGTCGCGTCGGGGCTGTCGCCCAAGCAGGTACTGCTGACGGCCACGCGCGGCGGCGCCGCAATGATGGCGCGCTCGAGCGACCTCGGCACGATCGAACGCGGCAAGCTCGCCGATCTGGCCATTCTCAAGGAAAACCCGCTCGACGACATCGCCGCGCTGGGCGCGGTCAAGCTCGTCGTCAGGGGAGGCCAGGTCTTCGATACAGGCTCGATCCTGAACGAGACGCCCGAACAGATCGTGCAGCGCCAGGTCAACGCGTACAACCATCACGACGCAGAGGTTTTCTCCGAAGCGTATGCGAGCGATGCGGTCGTCAAGCGTCCCGGCACCTACGTTCGGACGCGCAGTGCGATTGCGTCAGCCTACGAGGGCCTCTTCACGAGCAACCCGCAGCTGCGCGTGGAGATCGTCGAACGCACCGTCAACGGTGAATCGGTCGTCGACAAAGAGCACGTCACCGGATTCGCCGATGGTCGCACGGTGGATGCGACCGTCACCTATACGGTGACCGATGGCGAGATCGTTTCGGCCGACGTCGCCTGATAGACGGCGTGGGTGAGCCGCGGTTCACTTTAGTTTATTCAGCACGTAGTAAGCGACGTCGTGCAGATCGCGCTTGGAGAGTCTCCAACGCGGCATAACGCGATTGAGAGGTTGTCCGGTATTGTCAATGCCGGTGGCGATCGCGCGTTCGAGCAAAGCGAGCGTGTAGGGCGGCTTCTGTTCGGTCACCAGCGCCTTGTATCGCAAGTCCGCGCTGACCGCGCCGCCCGGCAAATGCACGCCGCCCGAGCCATCGGCGCGGTGGCATGCCGCACACTTAGGGTAAAGAGCAGGCGGCCTTGCGACGATCTGCGATCCATCGGAATCACGCCCGGTTTGGAAGATCGATTGGCCGTTTGCAACCGCGGTCGCCGGCGACGAATTCGCCGGCGAACTCCCGTGCGAAGCCGACGAGCACGCCACGGCAGCAAGAGCCGTGGCTAACAGCAATACGATACAACTCGTGCGCATTTGTTCCAGACCTAAGGACCAGCTGGCGCGTTGAGCGATTGCAGCGTTAGCGTCGCGGGATCGAGCTCGTAGTTGCCCGGAGCGACGAGGTCGTTCGGATAGGCGCAAATGACGCTGTTATTCGGTCCCCAGATCACGACGAGGTTCGGCGGACCGCACTCCGTCTGCGTCAAACCGTAATCCACGAGTAGTTGCGCTCCCGGACTGCTTGTGCCGACCTGATAGGACGGGAAGATTTGGTAATCGTTATAGTCGACGATCGAACCGAACAGCGGTGCACCGGTAACCCCCGTAACCCAAGGTCCCCAAAAGCCGCCGCCCCAATAGTAGGGCACGGGATACCATATCACGTGGTGATTCCATCCCCATCCTCCCCAACGGCGCGGATTGTTTACCACTGGACCGCGCCAGTACCGATACGGACCAGTGCGATATGGAACGTGCGGCGGATAGGTACGGACTACCGATTGCTGAGGCGCAACGTGGTAGCCGGATGGCGCGTGAACCGGCGACGGATGAACCTGCGTGGGGCCGCCATTGACGTCATGCGGAGGAAAACCAAAACCATTTGGATTTGGGGGATGACTGACCGGTGGCGCCGGCGCGGGATGATATGCCGGAGTCGATGGATGATACGCGGGTGCCGGCGGGTGATATGCCGGTGCCGGCGCCGATGAATTGCCCGACGAAGCGCGCTGCGCGAACGCCGTCGCCGGCGATAGCGCGGCGAACGTGCAAGCCAGGACCGCGTACACAAAGCGCTTCACGGCTTCACCTCGTCGACGGTGCCCTTGGAAGTAACGTACGTTCCGTGTGCCGTCTTGAAAAGCACGAGGACCGTGCGCGGCGCCAGCAGGTCCGACGAGAGCGGGAGATGATGGGCCTCGTTGGTCAAATTGAGAAAAACCGATCCGTAGTCGATCGCAATCGGATGGGTCTTGCCGTTTTGGGTCAGCATCACGGAGTAGGGAAGGCAGCGCTGGACGCTGTTGTCGAACGAGCAGGCGCCGGTCACGATTTTCAAGATTCCTTTTCCATCGGCGGTGCGCAACGTGAGCGTCTGTCGATCCAAAGAAATGTTGACATTGCTGTAGGTCTTCGCCTTGCCGCTTCTCTCCGCAATAAGCGTGACGCCCTTGGCGCTCGCCGGCAAACCGGCCGCCAGCCATACCGCCCATCCGGCCATGCAAGCGGCCCCGAATGCGCTTCGCGCTAAAGTTCTCATTTAGGCTTTCTTCCCAATTTTACGCTGGGAGCGTCAGCGTCGCTCTTGCAACCGGCGCCACGTGACCGCCGATTTCGATGCCGCGTTCGCCGCGTTCACCGTCGACGAGCACGTGCAGGATGCTGCGGCGGCCCATCTTCGTGCCTTGCTCGCTGATAAACCGGGTTCCGCCGGCGCTGGCTACCAAACCGTGCGCCATCATGAACGCGGCAAGCGGCCCGGTCGCGCTTCCGGTTGCCGGGTCTTCGACGATGCCGAAGTCGTTGGCGAACATCCGCGAGTAGGCGCCGTCTTCGGCCGGCGCAAAAACAAAGAGGCACGTGGGCTCCGGTTCGTCTGCGAGTAGCCGGCGCAGCGCAACCGTGTCAACCTCGGCGCGGTCGACCGCGCTCTTATCGCGCAGCGGAATGAAGACCGCGGGATTCCCCGCCGAAACGTTTTGGCACGGGACGTTGCCGAGCAGGTCGCGCACCTCGAGACCGATCGCTGCCGCGCAAAGCGCCGGCTCGTAGTCGCGTGATGTGCGAATCGGCGGCGTGCGCAGCCAAATCAAGCCTTCCTCGTCGACGCGAATATCGACGGGCCCAACGTTCTCGTCGAGCACGAAGCGTGTCTGATCTTTCGCAATCTTGCCAACGTCGCGCAAGACCCAGGCGGTTCCAACGGTAGGATGGCCGGCGAACATCATCTCTTTGACGGGCGTGAAGATGCGAACTCGGGCTGCCGCTCCGGACCGCTCCGCCGGAAAAACAAACGTCGTCTCCGACAGATTCGTCTCACGTGCGACCTTCTGCATCGTGGCGCCGTCGAGGCCGGTCGCGTCATGAAAAACCGCGAGCGCGTTGCCTTCGAGCGGCGTTTGCGTGAAGACGTCGACGATCCGGTAATCTACATCCATCGCGGCTTAGAAAACCGCTACGCCGGTGCCGGTTGCATCTTTAACTAGCGCTCGACGAGCTTCATCATCTCGGGCGTGTAGCGTTCCCCTGCGGTCTTTGACGCGAGGCCATCGAGTATCGCGAGTTGCTCGGGGGTTAGCTTAAGGTCGAGCGCACCCACGTTCTCCTCCACGTAGCGCACGCGCTTCGTGCCCGGAATGGGAACCACGTCGTCGCCGCGCGAGAGTACCCACGCGAGCGCAACCTGCGCGGGCGTCGCACCGAGTTGCTCCGCAACCTCGCGCACCACCGCCACCAGCGCTTCGTTGGATCGCGCGTTCCCCTCGGAAAATCGCGGATTGGTCTTGCGGAAGTCGTTCTGCGAGAGGCTTGTTACATCGACTGAGCCGGTGAGAAAGCCGCGCCCGAGCGGACTATACGGCACCAGGCCGATGCCCAGCTCGCGGGCCGCCGGAAGCACCTCGTCTTCGACGCCGCGCTCCCAGAGCGAGTATTCGCTCTGTAGCGCGCTGATGGGATGCACCGCATTGGCGCGCCGCAGCGTCTCCGGTCCGACTTCCGATAGGCCGAGATACCGGACCTTGCCGGCTTCGACGAGCTCTTTCATCGCGCCGACCGTCTCCTCGATCGGTACGCCCGGGTCGCGCCGGTGCTGGTAGTAAAGATCGATCGCGTCGATCCCGAGACGCATCAACGACTCCTTGGCAACACGCTTCACATTTTCGGGCGAACCGTCGACGCCTCGCACACCATCGCCGAGCTTAAAGCCGAACTTCGTCGCCACGATCACACCTTCTCGGTGACCGCGCAACGCGCGGCCCACCAGCTGCTCGTTGGTATACGGGCCGTAGACCTCCGCCGTGTCGAGGAAGTTGATGCCCAGGTCGAGCGCGCGATGTATTGTCGCGACGGCTTGGCCCTCGTCGGGCGCGTTGCCGTAGGCCCAGGTCATCCCCATGCAGCCCAGCCCGAGCGCGGAGACGGTCAGGCCCTGCGTGCCAAGTTTGCGTTGTTCCATGGACTTATTGTAGCAGGACGAGAAGCAACCCGGCTAAAATTGGCAAAGCTTTGATCGAAGAAGCGATTCTGCGCGATGAGATCGAGGGCGTCCGCCGCTCGGTCGAAGCGGGCCGCCGAATCGACCCGCAAGCCGGCGCCACGAGCATCGAAGTTGCGGGCGGACTCGTCGCGTTCACCGGCGTCGGTTCGCCGTTCTCACAAGCATTGGGCGTCGGAACTCGCGGCCCGGTTCGCGCGTCCGACGTTGCGCAGATTACAGAGTTCTACGAGTCGCGAGGAGCGACACCGATGGTTTTTGTTGCAACGATGGCACATCCGTCGCTCGCATCCGAACTGACGGCGGCCGGCTATGCTGCCGGCGATCGCGAGCAAACCCTGGTCGCATCCGACGATCTAATAAGTAACTCGCGCCGCAACGATCGCATCGGCGTCGCAAAAGACATTGCGGCTTGGGCGAAAGCTTCGGCGATGGGGTTTCTCGAGCGCGAGGAACTCGAACCCGGTGAGGACGTCATTGCGCTGACTCTCGCGACGGCGGAAGGAACGATTGCGCTCGAAGTACGGGAAGGCGAGAAGATCATCGCGACCGGGGCGATGTCGGTCATCGGCGACAACGCCGCGCTCTTTGCCGGCTCGACGCTCACGGCGTTTCGGCGGCAGGGCTGGCACGCGGCTTTGATTCGCGATCGCGTCGCTCGCGCACGCGAGGCGGGCGCTAGACTCGTCCGCGCGACGGCCGGTCCCGGCAGCATCTCCGAACAAAACTTTCTGCGCTCCGGGTTCGTCAGGCTTCACACGAGAGTACTCTGGGAGCGGCGTCGCTAGCGCACCGGACTTCGTGCCTACGGATGGATGACGGCGCCGATTTGGCTCGGGCTGTGATAGCTGTCCACCGTGAAGAATACGTTCTTGTTGGCCGCCGTGGCGATGCCGTTGGGGATGTCTCCGCTCGGAAGCGCTATGGCTTTACCGAACTTGCCCGTGTTGGGGTCGATTCGGCCAAGGTACTGGGCTTGGCTTTCCGTGAACCACAAATCTCCGTCCGGCCCCGGCGTTAGCGCCTCGGGATAGCTCGCCGTTTGCTTTATGTCGAACTCGCGGATTTTAGATCCGACGACTTCGGCGATCTTGTCGCCGGTGCGCTCCGTAAACCAGATGTGCTTGTCGGGAGCAAACAGGATGCCCCACGGCGTGCTTCCGTAGGTCACCTTCAGCGAAGGCTTGAAGCGCAGCGTGCGTGGATCGAATCTTCCGATCGCGCCTGCCAACGACTCCGTGAACCAAAGATCGCCGTTGGGACCGGTCGTGATAGCCCACGGCTCGGACGATCCGTCGGGGATTTGAAACCGCGTGATCGCTCCTGCCGGCGTCACGCGACCGATGTAACCGTCGTAGTTCTCCACGTACCAAACGTTGCCGTCGGGGCCGAGCGTAATCCCACGCGGGTCCGGATTGTCGCCACCTTCAATTGAAAATATCGTCGATACCCCGGCGGGAGTCATGCGGCCGATCGCATTCGCGCCGGGCTCGGTAAACCACACGTTGCCGTCGCCGCCCTCGGTTATGCCTTCAGGCTCCTGACCGTTTAAAACGGGAAACTCCGTCATCGTGCCGTCGGTCGTGATGCGCCCGATCTTCCCGGTGAACGCCTCGGTGAACCAGAGCGCCTTCTGCGGCCCGTTTACGATATATTCGGGCCACGCGTCAAACGAGGGCGTGTTGTAATACTTTAGCGTCGGCACGGCCAAGGGAGCTGTGGGCGCACCCTGCCGCGCCAGCGGTGTCCCTCCGCTGGGGAGGGACACCGCGCTCTGCGAGCATCCCCAAAGAGAGAACAGCGATAGAGCGGTAGCGATCAACGCGCGCACGGTCATGCCCGGTCCTCCTGTTGCGAACAGTACGCCATACTCACATGAAGAAACTCTGAACCGCAGCGTACTAATGTCAAGCGGGCTAGCCTTCCTTGGCGCCGCCGGCGGCGAGAAACGTAACCACGTCCCAGGCGTTGCGAATGCCGATGAAGATCAGCAACAACACGCCGCCGGCAACGGCGAAAAGCGCGCCTTTCGGAGCGAAATGTAATGCGATCGCGCCGGCGGCGAGGGTGGCGTAGCCGATAAACGGCAGAATCGAGTACCAGATCCAATCTTCGAGATCCGCGGTGTATTCCTTGAGGCCCCGCGTTCGAAAAGCCACGCGCAGAATGTAGACGATCCCGAAGCAGCCGACGATCGCGACGATCGCGCTAACGTAAATCAGCGAAGGCCACGGGGCACAGAGGACGGCCGAAACCAGCAACGCGGTACAGAAATGCATGACCGTCGGCGTGCTGAACGTCGAGATGCCGTCGTGGCGGTCTCTCGCAGCGTACTCCTCTCCGCGCACCAAGGTGATCACCACAAATATCAGTCCGGTCAGCGCGGCGGCCGACGATCCGGCGATCACGTAAAAGTTCGACCACGCCGCCAGAGCGGCGGGAACGGTTTCAGGCAATTTCTCTTACCCCCAGGGCCGCTGCCGCTTGCACGGCGGCGCGTTCGCCGGTTTCGATTGCGCCGTTCACCGTGCCGCCTTGGCCGTCGCTCGACGTCGCCTCGCCGGCAAAGAACAGCACGTCGTCCACGGGCGCGGCGAGCACGGCGCGCGCGTTCCCGCCGCCGACGGCAACGTAGCTGTACGCGCCACGCGCAAACGGGTCGCCGCTCCAATCGTGCGTGATGCCGACCTCGAACTCCCGGCGCGCGAGTTCGGTCTC
>JBEKRW010000062.1:0-10953 GCA_049517595.1 Candidatus Cybelea sp.
CGGGACACTTATTGTGTTAACTGCGGCACAGATGGAGTCGATACCACCTACACCTAGTGTCCATCGTTTACGGCTAGGACTACCGGGGTATCTAATCCCGTTTGCTCCCCTAGCTTTCGCTCCTCAGTGTCAGGTTAACCCCAGATGATCGCCTTCGCCACTGGTGTTCCTCCCGATATCTACGCATTTCACCGCTACACCGGGAATTCCATCATCCTCTGATTACCTCAAGGTCGGCAGTTTCCACACGGATTCCTGAGTTGAGCTCAGGGCTTTGCTTGCGGACTTGCCGATCCACCTACGAGCGCTTTACGCCCAATAATTCCGGACAACGCTTGCCCCCTACGTCTTACCGCGGCTGCTGGCACGTAGTTAGCCGGGGCTTCCTCCAAGGGTACCGTCAATATCGTCCCCTTCGACAGTGGTTTACGACCCGAAGGCCTTCATCCCACACGCGGCGTCGCTCCGTCAGGCTTTCGCCCATTGCGGAAAATTCCTCACTGCTGCCTCCCGTAGGAGTCTGGACCGTTTCTCAGTTCCAGTGTGGCTGGTCGCTCTCTCAAGCCAGCTACCCATCGGAGTCTTGGTAGGCCGTTACCCCACCAACTAACTAATGGGACGCAGTCCCCTCTCCGTGCGGATTGCTCCTTTCATCGTCTCGAGATGCCTCAAAACGATCGTATGCGGTATTAGCTAACCTTTCGGCTAGTTATCCCCCACACAGAGGTAGGTTGACCACGTGTTACTCACCCGTCTGCCACTGGGTATTGCTACCCCGTTCGACTTGCATGTGTTAGGCACGCCGCCAGCGTTAGTCCTGAGCCAGGATCAAACTCTCCATAAAAATCTATGGAGCCTTGATACAGGCTCTAATCTCTTGTAATTGTACGAAATCTCGCGAACTCGAAGACGTTGCCCGATTAAGGCACAGTCTTGCGAGGTCGAAGACCCACAGACTTACACGCT
This sequence comes from Candidatus Cybelea sp., assembly GCA_049517595.1. Taxonomy (GTDB): domain Bacteria; phylum Vulcanimicrobiota; class Vulcanimicrobiia; order Vulcanimicrobiales; family Vulcanimicrobiaceae; genus Cybelea. The sequence goes on from JBEKRW010000062.1 coordinate 967, forward strand.
TGCTGCACTGTTCAGTTTTCAAGGAACGAACGACACCCCGAAGCGAGCCAAGAGCGGACCGACCGCGCTGGGCGGCGACCGCCTGTGAACGCTACGGGGTTCCCCAAAAGACTTACGTCACTCGGGGCACGACGGCTATCATAGCGCCGCCCTAGTGGCGTGTCAAGGAAGACTTCCCTTAAACCAGCTTAAATCGGAAAAGTACTCGCGCTTTACGACCGTATCGACCTTCGCGTCTCCGATTTAGCTAAAACTCACCCATCGCACAACACCCTACTGCCCGCTCTGGGTTGCTCGCGGACCTTCGCGGATCACGAGTCGATCGGCTCCTTACCGGCCCAGGAAGCAACCGGCCGGGCCCCTTCTCGGGCCTCGATGCCGGCCGGCCGCCCTCAGGGCTCGGAGCCGGAGCCTTAGCTTTTGGGCCCTGAACCTAAGGCAGCTTTCTCGAGATCGTCTTGGCTTGCATGAACAGCAGCAGGTAGTCGCGGCCTCCCGCCTTGCTGTCGGTGCCCGACATATTGAAGCCGCCGAAGGGATGCACGCCGACGTATGCACCGGTACTCTTCCGGTTGAAGTAAAGGTTTCCAACGAAGAAGTCGTCGCGAGCGCGCTTGATCTTCGCCTCATCGGTGGTGTAGAGCGAGCCGGTCAGACCGAACTCGGTGTTGTTGGCGATCGCCATGGCGTCGTCGAAATCTTTGGCCTTGATGACCGCCAGGACGGGTCCGAAGATCTCCTCCTGGGCGATCGTTGCGTCGGGCGCGACGTCGGCAATGACCGTTGGCGCGACGTAGTACCCGCTCGAGCCAACGCGCTCTCCGCCTGCAATCAGCCGGCCCTCGGTCTGGCCCTTCTGGATGTAGCCCATGATCGAACGCAGCGCGGCCTCGTTGATGACCGGACCCATGTAGTTCGCGCGATCGCGCGGGTCGCCAACGCCGATCTGATCGACGCGGCGTTTGAGCCGCTTTACGAACTCGTCGTAGACGGGTTCCTCGACGATGGCACGGGAACATGCGGAGCACTTTTGGCCCTGGAATCCAAACGCGGAAACCGCGACGCCCTCGACCGCGGCGTCGAGGTCGGCGTCGGAGGAGACGATAATCGAATCCTTGCCGCCCATCTCCGCAACTACCCGTTTGATCCACTTTTGCCCGGCCTGCGGTTTGGCAGCGAGCTCGTTGATGCGCAGCCCGATCTCCTTCGATCCGGTAAACGAGATGAAGCGAATCTGCGGATGCGTCACGATGAGATCGCCGATCTCGCTTCCCGAGCCGGGGATGAAGTTGACGACGCCGGCGGGCACGCCGGCCTCCTCCAACAGGTCGACGAACCAAGCCGCGATAATCGCCGCATCGCTGGACGGTTTGAGGACGACGGTGTTGCCGCTAACGATCGCCGCTGCCGTCATGCCCATCATGATGGCGCCTGCAAAGTTCCACGGTGGAATCACCGCGCCGACGCCGAGCGGAATATAAACCAGTTCGTTGCGTTCGCCGGCAATGGGAACGACGGGCTGCTCGCCGGCGTAACGCAGCGCCTCGCGCGCGTAGAACTCCAGAAAGTCGATCGCCTCGGCAATGTCGCCATCGGCTTCGACCCAGCTCTTCCCTACTTCGTAAACCAGGAGCGCATCGTAGTCGAAGCGCCGCCGGCGCAATAGTTCGGCAGCGCGAAAGATATACTCGGCACGTTGAGGCAGCGACAAATACTTCCAAGACGCGAAGGCTTGGGCCGCCGCCTCGATCGCTTCGAGCGCCTCGGTCTTCGATGCGGAACTGACGCTGCCGACGACCTGCGCCGGGTGGGCGGGGTTATGGGAGCTGATGCGTTTGCTCGTCTCGACCCGGCGACCGCCGATCACGAGGGGGTAGTGCATCCCTATCCGCTGCGCGAGCCCGGCGAGCGCCGCCTCCATTGCGGCAGCGTCGGCGGGGTCATTGAAATCCTTGACGATCTCGTTCTCGAAGGGCGAGATCTCAGTGCGCGGCTTTTCGGTTGTCGTTGTCATCCCCTCTATACTACCAGCCCGTCAACCCGAGGCCTTGCATGGCTGCCCTCTCGCAGCGTCGCGATCAGCGCCCTTGGATCCGCCGCATGCATGAGCGCCTCTCCTATAAGGAATCCGCGGGCGCCGGCGGCGCGAAGCCGGGCGACGTCGGAAGCATCGCGCATGCCGCTCTCGCTGATAGCAAAGACTTCTGGGGGCACCTTTGGGAGCAGGTGCTCGCTAACTGCCAGGTCGGTCTCCAGGGTTCGCAGGTTCCGGTTGTTGATGCCGAGCAGCCGCGCGCCCACGGCCATCGCGCGCTCCAGGTCGCGCGAATCATGTACTTCTACAAGGACGTCCAGCGCGTATTCGCCAGCCTCGTCGATGCACTCGCGAAGCGCTCCATCCTCCATGCCGGCGACGATCAAGAGCACGCAGTCCGCACCGTGGGCGGCCGACTGCGCGACGTGATAGCGCGTCCAAATGAAATCCTTGCGTAAGAGCGGGCGCGACGTCGCCGCCCGCACCTCGTCGAGGTACGACAGCTCGCCAAGAAAGTGGTCGCGTTCGGTGAGAACGCTGATTGCGTCGCTGCCGGCTTCGTCGTAGCCGCGCGCAATCGCGACGGGATCGAAGCTTCGGGCAATCAACCCTGCCGACGGTGATGCGCGTTTAATCTCTGCGACGATCGCGCCGCCCGGTGCTCGTTGCAGGGCGACCAGGAAGCCGCGCCGCTCGCCAACCCGGGCCGATGCGCGTGCACGAAGATTCTCGTACGATTCGCGCGCCTGCTCGACTTCAAGCAACGCGGCCTTCGCGTTGTAGATTTTTTGAAGCATGTCGAGCATCGAGACGGTGGTTTCCCGCGGGGCTTAGGACTACGTGGGCGTTGGCGACGCTGAAGGGGTGATCGTGGGCGTCGGTACAACTGCGGGTCCGACCGTCACCGTCGATCCGCGCGCATTGTGAAGAATCGTAACGTTCTTTCCATGCGCACCCGCCCCAAAAGTAACCATTCTCTTGTATTGACCGTTCCGGCTGGCCCCCTGTTGCAAGGGATTCCAGGTATCGTCCAATGCGGTAACCGTCTCATTGCTGCGGACGATCGAAATCTCGGAGAGGCGCGCTCCAAGGAAGATGTTCCCGCCGGGCGAGTCGTTGAAGCCGCCGCCAAAATCGATGATTCCAGGGACCTGCACGTAGATGATCGGCTGCAACGAATCTGAAAATGCGTACTTACCGCGTTCGAACGTCTCCCCCGAGACGGTCACGTCAACGCTGCCATCCGTAACGAGATCCACGACTTTCGCCGCGATCGTGCTGTCGCCGTTGGAGTGAGTCAACGTTACGTCGGGTGCCGAGGGCTCGCTCGTGGGCGTTGACGAGGGATACGCCGAAGGTGTTGCGGAGGGATACGAAGTCGATATCGGCGCGGTTACGGAGAGTGCGCCAAGGCCAAAATCATTGCCTTGAATTTCGCAGGAGGCGCAGTTTAAACTGCCCCCCGCCAACAGTGCGCCGCTCGCGGAAGGCACCACGGATACGGTACCGGCTCCAAAGTTGGAAAGCATGGCGTCCAATTCGCCGAGAACGTCAACCGACCAATATGATGCGTGCGAGCTTGGGAGCTTCAACGCGGAAGCGCCGAGGTCCATCTCGTTCATCGAAACCTTGACGCCCGCGGCAATTTCGAGCGTCGTATACGCGCTTCGTGGCGGGGCGTGCACCAGTTCCTCGAAGAGGGTATCTTGCCCGAAACCATCGATAAACGTACCGCGGCGTGGGCCGGAGCCAAAGTTCATCCCGGTAAGCGAGACCGCCGTAGGAATCACGATCGGGAACTTTTCGCCGTTAGCGGCCGTATAGTCGCCGTTGGCCAGATTGATCGTTATCGAAGAGGCGAGCTTCGCCGATGACAGCACGTCGACAGCCTTCGTCAACGTCCTGTAAGGCTTCAACTGACTTCCGTTGCCGCTGGTATCGCTGCCCGTCGTTGGATTCACGTAGAGCGCCGTGATGGGCGTTAGCGTCGCAGGAATCGCACTCGGCTTACCCCAGCGCGTGCAGGCGGTACCGCTGATGAGCGCCGCCAGGGCCATTACGGCGACGACTGAGAAAAAGAAACGCGAGGCCCAGGCGCGATACATTTTTGCACTCTTTTGCCGCCACGTGCGCCGGGACCTCGGGGAGTCGGCTCTCGTACCCATGAAGAGATGAAATGATGGTTAAGTCCACGCCGGTTCGTTCCATCATCGACGCCGTCGCCGGTGCTGCTTGCGCTTGGAGCGATTCGCGCTACGTGCCCCGCCGTCGAGCCGTAGAGGCGGTCGGCAGCCGTACCCGGTACTCGGCGCCCGTGGTCGAGTATGCGTTCGACCGGCTTTTTCGTTCCTTGACCGGCGACGCCATCGCCGCGGTTATCGCCGGCGAGCTGGGCTCGCTGGAGGTCCTCGACAACTTTGTTGATGGAGGCGTGCACCGCGCGGTGCGCGCCATGCCGGTTGGCCGAGTCTGCATCATCTCGAGCCGGACCACGATCGGCGTCGCGATCGTACCGGCGATTTTTGCCCTCTGCGCCAAATGCGAAGTCCTCGTCAAAGACCGCGAAGACCATCTCGTCGCCGCGTTCTTTACGACCCTTACCGAGAACCTCGCGCAGCTAGGCGACGCTGCGACAGCTCGCCACTGGTCGGGGGAGAGCGACGCGGTCGACCTCGATGCGTTTGATTCGATCGTCGTCTTCGGCAGCGATCCAACGCTGGTTGCGATCTCTGGTGCCTTACGATCTCCGACTCGTTTGATTGCATATCCGTCAAAGCTCAGCGCCGGCTACCTTACGGCACAATCGCTCGCAACGCAGAGCGTCGCCGAAGCGGCTGCTCGAGGGGCCGCCTGCGACATGCTGCTCTACGACGGGGAGGGTTGTCTATCGCTGCGCGTGCTTTTCATCGAGCGCGGCGCAAACGTTTCACCATCCGGCTTCTGCGAGATGCTGCGCGATGCGATCGGGCCCGTGGCGGCCGATTTTCCCGCGACGGCATCGGAGCAATCGCCGGCTCGGCTGGCGATGGCGCGCGATACCGCGAGCTTCCGGATGCCGCCGGGCCAGCAAATCTTTAGCGACGCTCGGTCGAGTTATTTGTTGCTCTTGGATCAGCCGCTCGACGAGCCGCCGCTTCTGCTTCCGCGCGCGTTAAGCGTCTATTCCGTCGCAGATCCGCACGCAGCCGCTACCTATATGCAACGCCACGGCATCGCGCTCGAAGCGCTCGCGGTTGCGCAGCCCGATGCGCGGCTCGGGGCCCTCGCAGCAAGCTTGGGCGCGTCGCGGATCGCCACGTTCGGCTCGCTTCAAGCCCCGCCGCTTGCGGCGTTTCACGGGGGGCGGCCCCGCATCGCCGAGTTCGTTCGCTGGGTCACGGACGAAACGTGAGCTTGCGCGACTTGGAGCGGCTCGTCGAAGGCGTGCCCGGCCCGCGCAGCAAGCGCCTCGCTTCGCTGCTGCGCGCCTACGAATCGCGCAACGTCACCTACTTGAGCGACGATTTTCCCGTCTTCTGGGAGTCGGCAAATGGCGCCACGGTAACCGACGTTGACGGCAACCGCTACATCGACTGCACCGCGGCGTTCGGAGTCGCCAATGCCGGCCACTGCAATCCGCAAGTCACTGCCGCCGTCCTCGAGCAGGTCGAGCGCCTCGTGCACGGCATGGGCGACGTTCATCCGTCGGCGGTCCGCGTGCGGCTCTTCGAGCGCCTCTCGCAAATTCTGCCGAAAGGCCTCGATAAAATCTTTCTCGCGACCACCGGCTCCGAAGCGATCGAAGCCGCATTAAAGACGGCGATGCTATACACCGGCAAGGCGCGGTTCGCAGCCTATCGAGGCGGTTATCACGGTCTATCGTTCGGCGCCCTCGCCGTCGGCGGCATCGAACGCTTTCGAGCGCCGTTCGCTGCGGCACTCGGCGCCGAACCGATGTTGCTCGATTTCCCCAGTGCCAGCGGTAACTTTGACGCCCGAGAGGCGGCTTCGCAGACGCATCGCGAGCTTTGCGAACGAAACGACATCGCGGCGCTGGTCGTAGAGCCAATCCAAGGACGCGCCGGCGTTATTCTTCCTCCGCCGGGATACCTTCGCGAGTTGCGAGCCATTTGCGACGAACGCAACATCCTCTTGATCGTCGACGAAATTTATACCGGCTTCGGGCGTACCGGCGAGTGGTTTGCCGTAGAACGCGAAGGCGTCATCCCGGATATCCTCTGCATCGGCAAAGCGATGGGTTCCGGCTTTCCCATCAGCGCTGCAGCCGGGCGATCGGAGGTCATGGACGCGTGGCCCGTCTCCAGCGGCGAGGCGCTTCACACCTCGACCTACCTTGGACATCCGCTCGGATGCGCCGCGGCCGTCGCTACGATCGACGAGATCGAGCGATTGCAGCTTCCCGCGCGGGCGCGCCGTCTCGGCGCCGAGTTCGGCGAGCGGCTTCGCAAGCTTGGCTCGCGAGACGGCATCGTCGAGGTACGCGGCCGCGGCTTCCTATGGGGCGTCGCCTTTCGCGACGCGGCCTTGGCCGCGGCGGTCGTCAAGCGAGCGCTCCATGCGGGGGCGATCTTCTTGCAGTCCGGGATCGACGGCGAGGTCGTTGCGATTTCGCCTCCGCTGGTCATGGGCGAGGAGCAGTTCGCACGAGCGCTCGAAATCCTCAAGGTTGCCATCGAAGAGACGGCATAACACGCAACTGTGAAACCTTTACGGATCGGAATCGTCGGCGCGGGATTCGGTGCGATCGCCCATCTGCCGGCGCTGCGCAATCATCCACGATTCGAGGTGGTGGCGATCGCCTCTCCGTCAACGGCTGCCACGGTCGCGCGTGAAGCTAATCTCCCCTACGCGTTTGCTTCGTGCGACGAGATGCTCGCCGGCTGTTCGCTCGACGCCGTCACCGTCGCCTCACCTCCGTTCGCTCACGCCGGCAACGTCCTGGCGGTACTCGCAGCCGGCAAACACGTCCTCTGCGAGAAACCGTTCGCGCTCGGCGTCGCCGACGCGCAAGCCATGCGAGATGCGGCGAAATCCGCAGGAACCGCCGCCGGCGTCGCGCACGAGTTTCGCTTCATTCCTCAAATTCAAGCGCTCAGAGAGTTGGCGACAAACCGGCACCTCGGAGATCTTCGCAATCTCGAGATCACGTTGTTGCGTTCGTCGCTGCGCCGCAACGAACACCGTGCGCGCAGTTGGTGGTTCGAGGCGCAGCGCGGCGGCGGCTTGGCCGGCGCGGTCCTTTCGCACCTCATCGATCAAGCGAGTTGGCTCGGTAACTACGTCCCCGCAGCGACGTTCGGGCTTCGCCGCACGGCCAATGCGCAGCGCAAAGACGATCGGGGAGAGTTTCAATCGACGGTGGACGACGGCGCTTTCGCGCTCGTGGACTACGGCAACGGCTTCGTGGCGCGGCTCACTGCCGACGGCACGACGGCCGTCGAGAGCTATACCTGCGCCCTGCACGGGGAGAAGCGTACCGCCGTTGCCAGTGGGCCCTCTCTAACGGAGCTCACGCTCTACACGGTCGACGCCGAGCAAACCGACGAGTTGACGTGCAAGCCCTCACCATATAGCGCCTACGAAACCCTCGGCGGCAACGTGCCGCTCCTAATGGAACTCTACGACGAGTTCGTCAAACAGATCGAAGGTAAGGCAAACGCGCTTCCGTCCTTCGAGGAAGCGCTGGCAACGCAGAAAGCGCTGGCGGCAGTCGGCTACGGTTCCTGACCCTTCGCGTATCGCCACAATACGTTGAGCGCGGTCGTCGTTGCGCGCCGTTGAATCGTCTCGCGATCGCCTTCGAAGCGAAAGATCCAGGTGCGCGAACGCTCCGTGCCGTCGTCTAACGCAAAGATTACCAGGCCGACCGGTTTCTCGGGCGTACCGCCGTCGGGTCCGGCAATCCCCGTCGTCGCCAGTGCAACGCCGGCATTCAAATGCGTGCGCGCTCCACGCGCCATTTGGCGTGCCGCAGCCTCGCTCACCGCGCCGTCGCGTTCGAGCGTCGCGACATCCACGTGAAGCTGCGAAATCTTCACCGAGTTATCGTAGGCGACGACGGCGCCCACGAACGTCTCGGACGAGCCGCGCACGCTCGTAAGCGCGGCCGCGATCCGGCCGCCGGTGCAGGATTCGGCGAGCGCCAGGCGCCGGCGCTGCGACTCCAGCAGCGCTAAGATCGCACTCGCCGGGGTGTCGGCATCGTAACCGAAGACGCCGTCTTCGAGCCGCCGAACCAGCTCGGTCTGAAGCGGGGCGATCATCGCGGCGGCCTCGGCCGCGTCGCGTGCTTTGGCCATAATCTTCACGTCCGCGCGAAAATCATGCGCGAGCACCGCAATTTTTGGATTCTCGCTCGAGCGGAAGAGATCTCCGATGCGGTAGTCGATTTCCGACTCGCCCAGACCGATCGTGTGGATGATGCGGGTGACGATCGTTTCGTGGGCGCCGAATCGTTCTCGCAAAAACGGCACTATCTGCTCGGCGAGCATCGGCTTCATCTCGCGCGGCACGCCCGGCATGCAAGCGACGAACTGCCCCCCGCCGGCAAACGCGATGAAGCCCGGCGCGGTGCCCCGCGGATTGTCGAGCGGGCGGCTGCCGACGGGCAGTTCGGCCTGCTTGCGATTGTTCTCCGGCATCGGCCGGCCGAACTTGGCGAAGATCGTCTCCATCGCTCGCAGCGCGGGCTCGTAGAGCTGAGTTCCGAGACCGAGCGCGCTGCAGACCGCATCGCGGGTGAGATCGTCGACGGTGGGTCCGAGGCCGCCCGTCATGACGACGCCGTCGGCCCTGGAAAGTGCCGTGCGGATTGCCGCGGCGATCCGCTCGCGGTTGTCGCCAACGCACTGCGTCGAGCGAACGTCGATGCCGGCGCGTGCGAGCTCGGCGGCAATAAATGAAGTGTTCGTATCTACGAGCTGGCCGAGCAGCAACTCCGTGCCGACGGCAACAATTTCAACGCTCGGCATCGCCCTGCTCGAACCAGTCGGGATACTCGAAGCGCACGTCGGCGCGAAAGCCTCGCGCGGCTTCGATCATCGCGGCGCGCCGCAACGGCGAACTTTCGGGAGCGGGGTGCTCGGCTCGGATGCGCTCTCGCTGCTGCGCCAGGTTCTCAATGAAACGCGCAAATCGCCCGTCCATCGCCCGCTGCAGCGCATTCTTGAGCACCTTGCCGACGCGCGGCGCAAGTCCCGTCGTCGAGATGGCGATGCGGACGGGACCCGCCTTCGCGATGGCGGCCATCGCTACGAATCCGAACTGCGGCTGATCGATGCAGCAGAGCAAAAAGCGATGACGGTCTGCAAGCTCGCGCAGGCGGGCCGACAGCGCCGCGTCCTGGGGCGTCGAGATCACAAAGAACGCCTCGCTCACATCCTCGTCACGCAAGCCGGCAACGTCGTAGATGCGGCGAACGCGCCCGCCCGACTCCTCCAGCGCGGCGGTTTTTGCAATCGCCTCCGGGTCGTCTGCGGCGCCGATCACCACGCAGTTGCGCCCTTCCAGGTTGAGACTGACCGGATAGAATGGCCTTCGCAACTCTTTGAGAGGGTCAGGGCGACGCATTAATAATCGACCGGGCGAAGGTAGAACTCATTGATCGCCGTGTTGCTCAGCATGGCCGTCGTCGGAAGATGCCGCTTCCAGTGCGTCGAGTCGACGCGCCGGCGCACGAGTTCGACTTCCTCCTTCTCGAAGCCGCGCTCGATCGTGGCGGCGTCGGAGTAACCCTCCAGCAGGCACGCGAGAATCGCATCGGCCCGCGCGTAGCTGATTCCGAGATCGGCTTCGTCGGTTTGGTCGGCTTCGAGATCGGCGCTGGGTGCCTTCTCGATCAACGGTTTTGGCACGCCGAGATACCGCGCCAGCGCCCAAACTTGACTCTTGAAAAGATCCCCAATGGGGTTGACCGGCGGCGCGTCGTCGGCATGCCAGGTGAAGTATCCTAA
>JBEKRW010000063.1:0-10914 GCA_049517595.1 Candidatus Cybelea sp.
TGACGCCCGTCATGACGCCTGACGACGTGCAGGCCGGCCTAGCGAAGTCCGCGCCAAATCAGTGAAACCGCCGCAACTACCAGCGCGATCGCGACGACGATTAGGAGCTGCGGAGATTTGAGCCGCAGCGAGAGCCGCGCACCGATCGGACCGCCCAACAGCCCTCCTGCCACCAGCGGCACGACGTCCCGCGCGACGACGTCGTGCTGCAGCGCGTGAACCACGAGACCCACCGGTGACGTGAGAAGGATCGCGAACTGCGATGTCGCGCTGATTGCGTGCACCGGCAGCTCCGAGAAGTAAAGGAACGTCGGCACGAGCACGATACCGCCGCCCAAACCGAAGAGGCTGGAGAACACTCCTACGACGAATCCCAGACCGAGGGCGGCACGATACGACATTCCTTTGATCTCCGTCACGCGATCGTGCTCGATTCGCCCGGCCATTCGGCGCTCCGCGTTCCACGCCATATCGACCGCGACGGCAATCAGCAGCACCGAAAGGATCGCGTCGAAGAGTCGCGGCGAGATGTGAACCGAGGCGATCGCTCCGAGAATGCTTCCGGGCAAGCCGCCGGCCGCGATCAGCAGCCCGATCTTCAAGTGGACGCGCTTTTGCAGGAGAAACGTGAAGGCGCCGCTGGCGCTATTGGCGACGATGAGAACGAGCGACGTGCCGGCCGCATAGGCGGGCGAAAAGCCCAAGAAGAGTCGCAGGATCGGGACCAGGATGAAACCGCCGCCGAGCCCCACCATCGAGCCGAAGATGCTCGCGACAAAGGCTGCGGAGAAGAGCTCTAGCGCAAAACGCAGATGGGCCTAACTCGAACGGCCGATGTAGCGGCGATCGCGCGTATCGATTTTAATCACGTCGCCCTCGCCGACGAAGAGCGGAACGTTGACCGTGGCGCCCGTCTCGAGTTTCGCCGGCTTCTGCACGTTGGTCGCGCTGTCGCCTTTGAACCCCGGATCCGTCTCGACGATCCGCAGCTCGACATGGGCGGGAAGGTCGACGCCGATTGCCACGCCGTCGTGAAACTGCACGTCGACGACCATGCCGTCTTTCAAGAAATCGGCCGGACCGCCGATCAGTTCGCGCTGCAGCGTGACGTTCTCAAAACTCTCCTGGTCCATGAAATGGAAGCCGTCGGCATCGTTATAGAGCATCTGCATCTGCCGGTTGTCCACGGTAGCGCGCTCCAGCTTTTCGCCGGCGCGAAAGGTCCGTTCCAATGTGGTGCCGGTCCTGACGTTTTTCATTCGGGTGCGAACGAAGGCCGATCCTTTTCCCGGTTTAACGTGCAGGAATTCGATGACGGTCCAGAGTTGGCCGTCCACGACGATGGTAACGCCGTTGCGAAGATCGTTTGACGAAATCATGAGCTAGGCTTCGAAAGGCGAATCGGACTCTCCGCTCCGTCTCGCAAGCGCGCGATATTGTCGCGGTGCCGCAACAGGACGAGCAGCGCCGCGGCGACGCCGTAAGCCGTCTCGGGGAGGGAGCCGGTAAAAAACCAAAGCGCTACGGGCGCTAGGACGCTCCCCAGCATGGACCCGACCGACGAATAGCGAGTGATGGCGGCGCCGGCAAGCCAGCCGCCGACCGCCACCAGCCCAGCGGGCCAGCAGAGTGCAAAGACGGCTCCAAAGGACGTTGCGACGCCCTTGCCGCCGCGGAATCGCAGCCAGGGCGAGAAGCAGTGGCCCAGCACCGTGCCGGTTGCAACGAGCGACGCGATGATCTCGGCACTTGGGGGGAGGCCCGGGGTGTCGAGGAATCCGTTGAAAACGTGGAGCGCGCAGAGCGTCGGTACGAATCCCTTGAGCGCGTCGAGCAGCAGCACGACCGCGGCGCCGCCGGTTCCCAGCGCGCGCAAGGCATTCATCGCACCGATGTTGCCCGAGCCCTGCTTGCGGATATCGGTGTGAAAGAAGATGCGCCCCACGAGATATCCGAACGGGATCGAGCCGATGAGATAGGCAACGATGAAGATGCCGATCACCATTGCGATAATGATTGCGAACATGCCGATCGCCGTAGATTCGGGAATGCCGACGTCCACTTATTCTGCCTCCTCTCGCTCGCGACGCGGGCGAAACTCGAGCGTGAGCGGAATCCCCTCGAAGTTAAAATGCTTTCGGAGAACGTTCTCTAAGAAGCGCTTATAGTGCCCTTGCACCAGATCGGGGTCGTTGCAGTGAAAGACGAAGACCGGCGGGTGCGTTGCGGGCTGCGACGCGTAATAAATGCGCAGAACGCGACCCGCGGAGGCCGCGGGGGGATGCGTTAGCACCGCATCGCGGAGGACGACGTTGAGCTGCGCCGTCGGAACGCGGCGGTCGAGATTCTCGGCAAGCTCCAGCACGATCGGCATCAGGCTACCCAAACGGCGCTCCGTTTTGGCCGAGAGAAACGTGATCGGGGCGAAGGACGCAAAGGGGATCTGTTCCCGAACGGCGCCGGTGAGATCGCTGCGGGTATAATCGCCGCCCTGTTCGCGAACCAGGTCCCACTTGTTGCCGATGACGATCAGACCTTTGCGTTCCTCGATCGCGATGCCGGCCAAGCGGCGCTCCTGCGTCATGATTCCGACCATGGCATCGAAGACGAGGATCGCGATGTCGCATCGCGCGATTGCGTTGAGCGAGCGAAGCGCGGCGTAGTATTCAATTGCACCGTGCGCGTGCTGTTTCTTGTGCACGCCGGCAGTGTCCACGAGCCGATAGGTTCGATCGCCCCAGCGAAACGGCGTGTCGATGGCATCTCGCGTCGTGCCGGGCGTTTCAGAGACCAGCGTGCGCTCTTCTCCGAGAAGCGCGTTGACCAGCGAACTCTTTCCGACATTTGGGCGCCCGATTACGGCCAGGGCGACTTCTCCGTCGGCCGGGGCTTCGTCGGTTCGAGCCGGCAAAAGCTGGACGATCCGATCGAGCAGGTCGCCCGTCCCCTCCCCGTGGATCGCAGAAACGGCAATCGGCTCGCCGAATCCAAGCCTGGCGAACTCTGCGTGAACCCCTGCCGCGGCGCTGGGGGATTCGGCCTTGTTTGCAACCAGCACCATCGGGCGCCGCTTCCGCCGAAGGATCGCCGCCACGTCGTCGTCGAGCGGGTGCAGGCCGGTCTGCGCGTCGACGACCATGACGACCACGTCGGCTGCGTCAGCGGCGGCCTCGGCCTGGCGGCGAGTCGCATCGGCCAGTTCGAGGCCGTGCGCGACGTCCGCGTCGGGGTCGATTCCTGCCGTGTCGACGAGGCTGAAGGATCGTCCACGCCAGTCGGCGAGTGCGTAAAGGCGATCCCGGGTCACGCCAGGCGTGTCCTCGACGATCGCTAGCCGGCGGCCGATCAGGCGGTTAAAAAGGGCGCTCTTGCCGACGTTCGGGCGTCCGACGATCGCAACGGTAGCTGGGTGCAGCACGGCACCTTCCTTTCTCAGTGCGACCGAGCGACACCCACACGGGCCGGAATGGCCCAGCCGCCACGCGAAGTGCGAACGGACGAATGCCCAGTATTTACATCGAGACTTTCGGCTGCCAGATGAATGAAGCCGACTCCCGGTTTATCGCCGAACGCGCGGCCTCGGCGGGTTATAGCGTTGCTTCGACCGCCGAGGAAGCAAACGTGATCGTGCTCAACACGTGCACGGTTCGCGATAACGCGGAGCGCCGCGCCTACGGCCGGATGAACCATCTCAACGCGCTCAAACGCGTCGATCCCAGTTTGCGTCTGGTCGTCACCGGCTGTCTGGCCGAGCAGGACCGCGACCGCATGAAGAAGATCGCGCCGCACGTTGACGCGATCTTCGGGACGCGCGAGTTGGCGGAGCTTGGCGAGCAGCTCGCCGCCTGGCAGCCCAACTTCGACGACGTGGACTTTAGCGACGATCGCGCGCTCGTGACCTCGCTCGGCGGGACCGGGGACGCGATAGCCGGAGCGTTTTCGCACTTGCGCGCCTTCGTCACGGTGCAGCGCGGCTGTTCGTACTACTGCACGTTCTGCATCGTCCCGCACGTCCGTGGCCGCTTCGATCACCGGCCGAAAAACGCGATTCTCGACGAGACCCGAGAACGGCTCGCGCAAGGGGCGCGCGAAATCGTTTTGGTCGGTCAAACGGTCAACGCCTGGAGCGATCCGGCAAGCGGCGACGACTTTGGCGATCTCGCGCGAGCGGTTGCAGCGCTGCCCGGCCTCGAACGTCTCGGCTTCATCTCGCCGCATCCCAAGGACTTCACCGAAAAGATTCTCGACGATCTCTGCGCTCTCGAAGCGCTCAACCCGCGCATGCACTTGCCATTGCAGTCGGCGAGCGACCCGCTTTTGCGGCGTATGAATCGCAAGTACGACCTCGCGCAGTTCGACGGGATCGTGCGATCGATCCGACGGCGCCTGCCGGAGTGCGCGATCACCACCGACCTGATCGTCGGCTTTCCGGGCGAAACCGCAAGCGACTTCCAGGCTACGCTCGACTACGTCCGCTCGGGCGTCTTCGCCAATGCCTTTAGCTTTATCTATTCGATCCGGCGCGGCACGCCGGCCGCGCGCTGGCCGCAGGTTCCACGAGAGCTGGCTCTCGAGCGTTTTGCGGAGCTTCTCGACGCGCAGAACGCCGTGACGCGCGCGTATCACGACGGTTTCGTTGGAAAAACCGTGCGCGTTTTGATCGCCGGCGATTCAAAGAAAAACGCTCGTCGCCTGACGGGTAAATCGCTCGAGAACGTGACGGTCGTCGCGCCAAAACCGGCCGACTATCCCGCGGATCATCGGGAAGAGGTCCATCCGTATGCGCAGACGCCGTGGCTCGACGTCACGATCGAAAGCGCCCACGTTTGGGGCTGCTTCGGAACGGTGGCCGGGCGGGCTGCGCGCTTTACCGACGCGGGAATGCCGGCCATGCGGCCGCTCCTCGATTTGATCGCAACGGCGTAGGAACGTGCGTCTCTCCAGCCTCACCTTCGCCGCAATCCTGGTTCTCGCGCTTGGCGCGTGTAACGGCGGTTCGTCGAGCCTGCCGGCTTCATCCAACGGCTCGGCCAACGCGAAGGTCACCGGCTCGAGAGCCACCGAGTTCGTCGGATTTTGGGAATCGTGGTCGGACACCAACCACAACGATGCGTTTTCGCACTTGAGAAGCGTGCCCGCGAGCGTAACCTCGGTCGACGTGGCGTTCAGCATTGCCGACAGCAATGCGATATCGCCCCCGCAGAACACGTATCCGTTGCGCTCCGGCGCCGACCGCATCCACGCGCATGGCGGCAAACTGCTGCTGTCGTTCGGCGGAGCAACCTCGTCGTTCGATATTACCGATCCCAGCCTTTTCGCCGCCAACTTACAGGCCTACGTGAAAGCGCATCGCAAGCTCTA
The DNA here is from genome assembly GCA_049517595.1 of Candidatus Cybelea sp. Lineage (GTDB taxonomy): Bacteria > Vulcanimicrobiota > Vulcanimicrobiia > Vulcanimicrobiales > Vulcanimicrobiaceae > Cybelea. The sequence continues at coordinate 5,362 of JBEKRW010000063.1, forward strand.
CGACGGTTTCGATTTCGACGACGAGGTGATCCCGGCCAACGGCCAGCAGCAGCTCGTCGACGTGCTTCTGGCCGTACGCAAGGCCTTTCCGACGGCCGTCGTTTCGTTTGACGCATTTATCGACGGCGCGGACGCCAAAGCCGGGAGCGGGCATCAGGGCGAGGACATCGCCATCATCGAGCAGGCGGGGGTGGCGATCGACTACGTTAACGTCATGGCGTACGACCAGTACGGCTGGCGTCCCTCGAATAAATGCAGCTACGAGCAAGGTGCGCGCGACGACTGCCGGCTCGACGTCCTGCGCCAGTTCGCGCAGATTCGTATGTCGGGCGGTCAACGGTTTCCCAAAAACAAGATCGTCCTCGGGTTGATGATCGGGAAGGCCGATGACGGCGTCGTGGTAACGCCCAAGGCCGCCTCCGGTTACGGTGAGGCCATCAAGCGCACCGGCTATCGCGGGATCATGATCTGGGACCTCGACCTCGACAATCCCCAAGCACCGCCGAACGGCACGGGACACCCGAAAGGCACGTACGTTACGGGCATCTCGAAAGCACTAGGGACCTAGTGTTCCGCGCAGGCCACTAACTTTGACCAAGTACTCGCCGATGCTCGAGCAGTACTTTGGCATGAAAACCAAGCATCCCGAGGCAATTTTGCTCTCCCGCGTCGGCGATTTCTACGAGGCCTACGGCGAAGATGCCGAGACCATCGCGCGAGCGCTGCAGATAGCCCTAACGAGCAAAGAGGCCGGCGCCGGTCAGCGCGTCGCCATGGCCGGCGTTCCCCACCACGCCCTCGCGGGCTATCTCGCAAAGCTCGTGAAACAACGCTTCATCGTCGCGCTTGCCGAACAGTTGGAGGTTCCGCAGCCGAACCGGCTGGTGCGCCGGGACGTCGTACGTTTAGTTACGCCTGGAACGTTGATCGAGGACCAGTTACTCGACGGCAAAGAGAATAACTATCTCGCGGCAATGGCGATCGCCGGCGAAACCTTTGCCATCGCCTACGCCGACGTCTCGACGTGTTTCTGCGCCGCGACCGCAATCGCAGGCGAGAGTGCATACGACGAGTTGCTCGCGGAGCTGGCGCGCATCGCGCCATCGGAGATCCTCGCCGACATTCCATCGGAGATGCGCGCTTCCATCGCGATGGCCGTCGAGGCGGGCGGCGCGCGTCTGGCAACACCCGCCTTGGGATTGGTCGAGGTGCGCGACCGCGCGAGCCTCGACGGGTTTTCGATGGAAGAGTCGCTGGCGATTCATCGAGCGGTCGATGCGCTCGGCGCATTCGTCAAGCGAACGGGAGTCACCAACGGCGAACGCGGCCTCGGCGAACCGGTGTTCTATCGGCGTCAGGAGTTCCTCGTTCTCGATCCCGCAACGCGCAAGCACCTGGAGTTGACTCGGGCCCAAGGTTTCAACCCTAAAGCGACGCTGCTTGCAACTCTGGACCTCTGTCCGACGGCGATGGGGTCGCGCATGCTCAACCGCTGGATCCTCGCGCCGTCGATCGACTCCGGCGAAATAGCGCGACGCCAAGATGCACTTGCCGCGTTGCTGACCGAGCACGAGCGCCGTCAATCCTTGCGAGAGATTCTCAAAGGCATCTTCGACCTAGAGCGGATCGCGCAGAAGGTCCGGTTTCGGCGCGCGACGCCACGCGATCTGGGCTCGCTGCGCCGCACCCTGACGATGTTCGGGCCGTTGAGGGAGGCGGCGGTGCCGGAAATCGCGCCGTTGCTCGAACAGGTCGCAGACTTTGATGCGATGCGCGACGATCTCAACGCAACGCTCGTCGACGAGCCGCCGGCGCAGATTAGCGATGGCGGCGTGATTCGCCCCGAGGCCGACGCAGAGCTGGCCGAGTGCGTCGCCCTCCGTACGGATGCGCGTTCCCGTCTCTCGGCTCTGGAGCAGCGCGAGCGCGAGCGCACCGGAATCAAGACGCTCAAGGTAAAGTATGCGAGCACCTTCGGCTACGCAATCGAAATCGGCAAGAGTTACATTGGGTCGGTTCCCGACGATTACGTTCGCAAGCAGACGCTCACGACCGGCGAGCGATACGTAACGCCTGAGCTCAAGGAGCTCGAGCTTGCGATTTCCACTGCGCAGGCGCGCCAGGAACGCCTGGAGGCGCGGCTCTTTACCTCGTTGCTCGAACGCATTGCGGCGCGCGCCGACGACCTGTCGAGTGCCGCGAGCGCCGTCGCGCAGGTCGACGTGCTCTCGACGCTCGCGCAGTGTGCCGCCGAACGCGGATACGTACGGCCGGTATTCGTCGAAGAGAGCATCGTCGCGATCGAAGACGGGCGCCACCCCGTGATGGAGGCGGTACTGCACGCACACTTCGTGCCCAACGACCTTTACCTCCGCATGGCCGAGCATCGCTTCGTTCTGCTGACCGGGCCGAATATGGGCGGCAAATCCACCTATCTACGACAGGCCGGCCTGCTGACGATCATGGCGCAAATCGGCTCGTTCGTCCCGGCCAAAGCGATGAAGCTCGGCGTCGTCGACCGGATATTCACGCGAATTGGTGCGGGCGACGATCTGGCGTCGGGCCAATCGACGTTTTACATGGAGATGGCCGAGGCGGCGAATATCCTGCGGCGGAGTACGCCGCGCTCCTTGCTCCTGATCGACGAGGTGGGCCGCGGAACCGGGACGCTCGACGGTCTGGCAATCGCGCAAGCGATCTGCGAGTTCTTGGTCGGACTCGAAGAGCAGTCGCCGCTCGTGTTGTTTGCGACCCACTTCCACGAGCTTTGCGCGCTTGCCGAACATTGGCCCGTCGTCGCGAACTACCACATCACCGCCGTAGAAAACACCGCCCGCGATGGCGCGCCGGTCTTCTCTCATCGCGTGCAACCCGGAAGCTCTTCGCGCTCGTTTGGCATCGAGGTAGCGCGCATGGCGGGCTTGCCGGGTGCCGTCATCGAGCGCGCGCAAGAGATTGCCGACGCCCTCTCCGGTGAAGCCGACATCGAAACGCGCGTTCCCCTGCGGAAGAAAATGCCGAAGCGACCGGCACCCGAACGCCAGCTCCCTTTAATCCCGGCGTCATCCTGAGGGTTTGCCGAGAGGGCTCGCAAGTGCGGCACCGGAAGGGCGTCACGGCGTGAGAGTCTCCTCGAAGCGCCTCCCGTTCTGCTTGGCAGTCGCGGTAATCGCCGCGGCCGTTGCGGATCCCGTGGTGGAGTTCGCATCAAACGCCGGGTGCTTCGGCCCCGGAAGCTTCACGGATCGAAGTAATCTCGACGTTTTGCCGGCGCTCGTGGCCGGCATCGGCGTTCTCGCGCTGTATCTGTGTGGTGCGGCGCGCGCAGTCTTGGCCGGAACGGCGTTACCCCGCCGCCTCATGTCACTGGTGCCGGCGATCTTCATTTTTCAAATGGTCGCGCTGTATGTGATGGAGACCGCCGAGCAGCTCATCGTGGGCGGTCACACGCTTGGTCCGGCGGTATGGCTCGGTGGACCGATCGTCGCCAGCTTGGCAATCCATGCAGCCTTCTGCACGGCCGTCACTTTTTGGATCGCGCGTTCGGCTCGCCAGATTACCGTAACGACGCTGCGCGTCATCCAGTTGATCAAAACGACCGCCAGTTTTGCGGCGCATGTCTTCGAAATTCTGCGGCACCCCCGTTCGGACGCGGGCAGCTTCCGGCAACTCGTCCCCGTGCTCTGCCGGATCGGAGAACGCGCGCCCCCTCTCCTACCAACGTAACTTTTACATCTTCAAGCCTGTGAAGACCGTAAGCGCGAGCCGCGCTTTCTTGGTCGACGTTGCGCTTGCGCTGACAAAGTCGTGGAGAGAGAAGGTAGGCAGCATGCATAAGAAGACTTGGTTTCCCGCCGCCGCCGTTGCGGGCGTCGCTATCCTTGCGATCGCCGCTGGGTTCATCGCCGTGCGCGGCCCGATTCGCCAGCAGATCGTCGCGCAAACCGCAAAGCGCTCGTTCGGCCAGCTCAAACTGAACCTCCTGATTCTCGGATATCAGGCCGACGAGGCGACGACCGATACCATCATCCTGGCACACCTCGACGTGGGCCGCCGAACCATTACGATCGTGTCGATTCCGCGCGACACCTGGGTGTCCGTTCCCAAGCAAGGGCCGATGAAGATCAATGCCGCATATGCCTACGGCGGCGCTCATATGACCGCTCGGGTCGTAAGCCGAATGTTAGGCGGCGTGCCGATCGACGCAATCGTAGCACTTCAGCCCGAAGGCGCCGCCGCCATCGTGGACGCTATAGGCGGCCTCGACGTCAACGTCGACGAGAACATGAACTACGATGACGATAGCGGTGAGCTGCACATTCACTTGCAAAAAGGCGAGCAGCACCTCAACGGGGCGCAGGTCGCCGGCTACGTGCGATTCCGGCACGATCCGGCCTCCGACTTCGGCCGCGTCAAGCGGCAACAAGGGGTGCTCAAGCTCATGATGGATCAGATGAGCGAGCCGCAGAACTGGACGAAGCTGCCGAGTATTATGCAACTCGCGCGAAAAGACATCAAGACGACGCTCAACAATCGGCAGCTGGTCTCCCTGTTGACGATCTACCGCAACGTCCCGGATGAAAATATTCGATCGTTCACGCTTCCCAGCAAGGCCGGGTGGGTCGGGGATGCGTCAGTCGTCTTTGCCGACCAACGCTGGGCTAAGCTCATCGGCACGTTGCTCTTCAGCAAAGGCGATCCGCCGCCAGACGAGGTCTTAGTGGCCAATGCGACCGGCAATCCGGCGTTCGACGGGACGCTGGTTGGTGCGCTGCGCGGTGCCGGCTGGAACGTGCCGACTTTTGTCGACGAGAAGACGAAGCGTGCGAGCCTCGTGATCGGCGCGACTCCGGCGGCGGCGAGCCTGGCGCACGTGTTTGCGACGGCGATTCGTCCTGGAAGTAAGACGGCTCTGATTATCGGTGCCGACCTTGCTCCCGATACCGAGTAGGGTTGCCTAGCTGCCCAATGCCGGGAAGATGGCTTCCAGCGTAAAGACCAGCGTGAGCGCACCGACGATGATGACGGTCGCCCAAGCGATGACGTTAAAGAGACGCGAGTTCGTCCAACGCCCCATCAGCCGCTTGTTGTTGATCAGTAGGAGCATCAGGACCAGCACAATCGGCAGCAAGGCGCCGTTGAGCACTTGGGAGTAGAAGATGATTCCCAAGAGCGGCGCGCCGGGAATAATGACGGCTCCGGCTCCGATGACGATCAGCGCGAGATAGAAGCCGTAAAATACCGGAGCCTCGGAGAAGCGATTGTCAACACCTCGCTCGAAACCGAAGGCTTCACAGACGTAATAGGCCGTCGAGAGCGGCAGGATCGAAGCCGTAAAGACGGCCGCATTGAGCAGCCCCAAAGCAAAAAGCAGCGCGGCGAATTTGCCTGCGATCGGCGCGAGCGCGACCGCGACGTCGCCGACGTCGTTGACGGCAACTGGATGAGCCGCATGGATATTATGGATGTAGATCGTTGCGGCGCACGACACGATGATGAAGTACGCGATCACGTCGGTCCATATTCCGCCCGTCACCACGTCGAGGCGCGAGT
>JBEKRW010000064.1:0-10789 GCA_049517595.1 Candidatus Cybelea sp.
GAAGTTTACAAGGGCATCGGCTCGGGTGCCGATCGCCTCGCGGACGGCCGCCGAGTCGCAGATATCGCCTCGCAGGAAGCGGTAACGAGGCGCCCCCTCGAGATCGGCGAGGTTCGCTGGGTTCCCGGCGTAGGTCATGGCGTCGAGGTTGACGACCTCCAGGTCGGGGCGCTCTTGCAGCGCGAGTCGAATGAAGTGCGAGCCGATAAAGCCCAAACCTCCGGTAACCACCCAGCGCATGCCGCGCGGCTTTCGGTTCGCCGTCAGAGCGTGCCTTGGAGGCGAAGGGCGGCCGTGCTATAATCGCGCGGCTGTGTCTTACTTCACCCTGCAGGGAGGCGGGGTGTTTATGACTCCCAACGAGGTCCGCCAGCGCAGGATGGGCGGCGGCCGGGAGCCAGAAAGGTTAACCTATGACCGTCGTCACCATGCGCGAACTCTTGGAGGCGGGCGTCCACTTCGGCCACCAAACCCGTCGCTGGAACCCGAAGATGAAGCCGTTCATCTTTCAAGAGCGCAACGGCATCTACATTATCGACCTCGCGCTTACCGTCCAGAAACTTCGAGAGACCTACGAAGCTGTCCGGCAACTGGCTCGGGCGGGGAAAGTGATCCTTTTCGTTGGTACGAAGAAGCAGGCCGCCGACGTCGTACGCGAGGAGGCCGAGCGCGCTGGCACGTTCTTCGTCAATCAGCGCTGGCTGGGTGGCACGCTCACCAACTTTGCGACGATCCAGAAGCGCATCGCCCGCCTTCGCGAACTCGAGAACATGAAGCTTCAGGGCGACTTCGAACGGCTGCCGAAAAAAGAAGTCGCCACTCTGCAGGACGAGATGAACCGGCTGGAACGTTTTCTCGGCGGCATCAAGGATATGCACCGGCTGCCCGACGCGCTCTTCATCGTCGATCCGAAGAAGGAACGCATCGCCGTTCTGGAAGCGCGCAAACTCAAGATTCCGATTATCGCGGTGATCGATACCAACTGCGATCCCGACGAGATCGACTATCCAATCCCCGGCAACGACGATGCGATTCGCGCCGTGAAACTGATGGTCGGCAAGATCGCCGATGCGATCATCGAAGGGAAGACCGAGAACGAGAGCGCGTACGATCAAGTCGAATACGAGGCCTCACCGGAGGCGCCCGAAGACGAGGCTCCCGTAACGATGGCGGAGGCCGGACTTTGATTTCCTATCAACCCAAAGCCGAAGAGATCAAAGCGCTGCGCGAAGCAACGAGCGCGCCGATGATGGACTGCCGCAAAGCGCTGCTCGATGCAGCGGGCGACGCAGACCGGGCCAAAGCGCTGCTGCTCGAGCGCGGCGCCGCGCAGGCCGCCAAGAAGGCCGAACGTGTGGCGGACGAAGGCCTCGTCACCAGCTACGTGCACTCCGGTGGGAAGATCGGCGTGTTGGTCGAGGTCAATAGCGAGACCGATTTCGTGGCGCGCAATCCGCGCTTTTCGGAGCTTTCTCGCGACATCGCGATGCATATCGCCGCGATGTCGCCGCAGTATCTCGATCGCGAGAGCGTGCCGAGCGAGGTCGTGGATCGCCTGCGCGAGGAGTTCGCGGCCGGCGTTCCGGCGGGGAAGTCCGCCGAGGTCGGCGAGAAGATCGTCGCCGGCAAGCTGAACAAATGGTTCGAAGAACGCTGCCTGCTCGACCAAACCTTCGTAAAGGACGATAGCGTGACCGTCGGGGACTTGATCCATCGTTCGATCGGAGCGCTCGGCGAGCGAATTCGGGTCCGGCGCTTCGCCAGATACGCCCTCGGTGAGTGAACGCGACCGGCCGCGATACTCTCGCGTGCTGCTGAAGATTTCAGGTGAGGCATTCGCCGGCGGCTCGAACAGCGTTGACGTCACCACGACTCACGCGATGGCGGCCCAGATCGCCGACGTAAGCCGCGACGGCGTGTCGGTGGCGGTCGTCGTCGGCGGAGGCAACATCTGGCGCGGAAAGGTGCACGAAGAGGCGGGCATGGACCGGCCGACCGCCGATTACATGGGAATGCTGGCGACCGTGATCAATGCGCTGGCCTTACAGGACGCGCTCGAACGCATGGGCGTGGCTTCGCGCGTTCAAACCGCGATCGCGATGCACCAGATCGCCGAGCCGTATATCCGGCGGCGCGCGATTCGGCATCTCGAGAAGGGTCGCGTCGTCATTTTCGCCGGCGGAACCGGCAACCCGTACTTCACCACCGACACGACGGCGGCGTTGCGGGCGGTGGAAGTCGACGCCGAAGCGATCCTGAAGGCGACGAAAGTCGACGGTATCTATTCCGCCGATCCAAAAAAAGATCCGTTGGCCACGCGTTTCGAACGCCTCGACTACATGGACGTCTTACAACTCGGACTGGAAGTGATGGACTCGACCTCCATGGCGCTCTGCATGGATAACTCGCTTCCGGTTATCGTCTTCGATATGGCAGTTCCGGGTAACATTCGCCGCGTCATTTGGGGTGATGCAATCGGAACCTACGTGGGGCGTCAGACCGCGCCGGTAGGCGCAAGGAGCGTGTGAGCGATGGCGAACAGCGATTTCAAAGAGATCGAATCGAAGATGCACAAATGCGTGGAGGCGACTCGCGGCGAGTTCGCGGCGATTCGCACCGGCCGCGCGTCTCCGGCGTTGCTCGATCGTCTCGTCGTAGAGGCCTACGGTCAGCCGGCGCCGCTCAAACAGGTCGCGGGCGTCTCGATCCCGGATTCGCGCACGCTGCTGATCACGGCGTGGGACAAGGGCGTCGTTTCGGAGATTCGCAAAGCGATCGAGAAAAGCGACCTTGGCCTAACCCCCAACGTCGACGGTACCGCCATCCGGCTTGTGATACCGCCGTTGAACGAAGAGCGTCGCCGCGACCTTGCCAAGCTGGTCAAGAAGAAGGGTGAGGACGGCCGAATCGCCGTCCGCAACGTGCGGCACCACGCCCACGACGAACTCAAGAGCGAACTGAAGTCGCATGCGATTACCGAAGACGAGAGTAAGCGGATGCAAGATACCCTCCAGAAGCTTACTGACAAGTACGTCAAAGAGATCGACGGCCTCGTCACGGCTAAAGAAAAAGAGATCATGGAAGTGTGAACGAGCTAATACTCGTTCCGGAGATGCAAGCGCGGCGGGCGCTGCGCAACTACGCTCTACGGCTGCAGGTGCTCGCTCCCCACGGGGCTTGGCTCGGCTGCGGGGCTTTGCGCGTCCTGCGCTTGAAAATCCACGAGGACCAGTCGGCAGAAATCGTCGCCGGCTACGAGTCCTATCGGCCGGCATGACGACGTCGTTGGCCCAGGCGCGCACGGCGGCGCCGGGTTCGGGTTCCGTGCCGCGCCACGTAGCGATCATCATGGACGGCAATCGCCGCTGGGCTAAATCTCGCGGTTTGCCCGCGATCGAAGGGCATCGTCGGGGCATGGTCGCGCTTCGCCACGTGACTCGCGCCGCGAGCGACTTCGGCATTCGGGTGCTCACCGTCTACGGCTTCTCGACGGAAAACTGGAATCGTTCGGCAGGCGAGATCTCGCTGCTCTTCGAGCTGTGCGTTGCGTTCGCGCGCAACGAGCTGATCGAGATGCAGCGCAACGGCGTGCGCGTACGCGTCATTGGCGAGTGGGAGTCGCTGCCCGCGGCCCCGCGCGCGGCGCTTGCGGATCTGCAAGCGCAAACCGCCGGAAATACGGGGCTTCTGCTCAACCTGGCGGTGAACTATAGCTCGCATGCCGAGTTGCTCGGTGCCGTCCGAGGCATTGCGCAGGATGTTGCCTCGGGAAACCTGGCACCCGATGCGATCGACGAGAGCGCCATTCGGCGCTACCTTTATACGGCTGACCTCCCGGAGCTCGACCTGCTGATTCGGGCCGGCGGCGAGCGGCGGCTTTCGAACTTTCTCCTGTACCAAGCGGCATACGCCGAGCTCGTGATGTGTGACGTTTATTGGCCGGACTTTTCGAAGGACGATCTCGCGCGAGCGCTCGTGGAGTTTGCGCAGCGGGAGCGGCGGTTCGGCGGGACTTGAGCCGGCGACGAGTCGTGGTGGGCCTGATCGTCGCGGCGATCGGGCTTTTCTGTGTTTTCTTCCCGTGGGCGTTCTACGGGCTCTTGCTGGTCATTGGGCTTGCAAGCATCTACGAGTTCAACTATCTCTGCTCGATCAAAGGACAACCGTTGGAGTACCCGATTGCGGTGCTCGGCGTCGTTGCCTACATCGCGATGGCCGTCTTCGGGGTGCTGCACAATTGGGAAGGCGTGCTGCTCGCGGGAATCGTGATCGCGGCCTTCTCGATCGGAATGTACGGGGAGCAGAAGGGCTACTTTGCGCGCACCGCTTACACCCTGCTCGCCGTCCTGTATATCGGCAAGCTCCTTGCGTACTTCGTCTTTATTCGCCAGATCGCGGGCAACGGGATGTGGCTAACGCTGTACGTCATCGTCATTATCGTACTGACGGATACGTTCGGGATGCTCGTCGGGTCGACGATCGGGCGCCATCCGCTCACGCGAATCTCGCCGAGCAAGACCGTTGAAGGGTCGGTCGGTTCGCTGGTCGTCGCCACCGCGTTTGCCGTCGGCGCGACGTGGTTTGCGCCGCTGCACCTGCAATGGTGGCAGGGTGCCGCACTGGGCAGCGCGACTTGCGTCGCGGCCCAGATCGGAGATTTGGTGGAATCGGCCTTCAAACGTGATGCCGGCGTAAAGGACGCCGGCGCGATGATCGTGGGTCACGGTGGCGTTTTGGATCGGTTCGATTCCTATCTGCTTGGCGGCGTCGTGTTCTTTGCGATGCTGCATCTGCTGGGGATCCTGCAGCTTCCGTGACTGCCCGTAAGCGAGTAGCGATTCTAGGATCGACGGGTTCGATCGGCACGCAAGCACTCGACGTGATCGCCTCGCATCCGGACCGCTTTGAAGTCGTTGGACTCGCCGCGGGGCGCAACGAAGAGTTGCTGCGCGAGCAAGCGCGGCGATTCGGGGCGCGAGTCGCGACGACGATCGCCGATGGCGCCGAGGGGCTGCTGCGAGTTGCCCTTTCAAGCGAACCCGACATTTTGCTCGCCGCGACGGATGGGTCCGTGGCGTTTGCCGCTGTCTTTGCGGCCGTCGAGCGCGGCATTGACATCGCCGTCGCAAACAAAGAACTCATCGTCTCGGCGGGCGCGCTGCTCGTCGAGTCGGCGCAGCGCAGCGGCGCGCGGCTTCTGCCGGTCGACAGCGAGCACAGCGCGATCTTTCAATGCCTGGCGGGCGAAGAGCGCGAGAGCATTGCTGCCATCGTCCTTACGGCCTCCGGCGGCCCGTTCTGGCGCAGGTCTCGCGAAGAGATGGAGTGTGCCGATCTGCAGGCTGCGCTCGCGCACCCGACGTGGCAGATGGGAACGAAAAACACGATCGATTCGGCGACGATGATGAACAAGGGCCTGGAAGTCATCGAAGCCAGCCGTCTCTTCGGCTTCCCGGGCGAACAGATTCGTATCGTCGTTCACCCTCAATCGATTGCGCATGGCTTCGTGATCTTTACCGACGGCAGCGTAAAGTCGCAGCTCGCGGCTCCGGACATGCGGCTGCCGATCGGCTACGCTCTCGCTTACCCCAACCGACTGCCGTCGGTCGGGGACCCCGATCCTTTAACAGGCGCTCCGCCACATGTGGCGGCCCGCCCCCCACAGGCAGAGCCTGCCGGGTCCCCCATTTTTGAAGATAACGTGTTGCAAGTGCTGGGGGCGAAGCAAGGAGAGGTCGCCTTGAGGTACGATTTCGAAGCGCCCGATCCGGTCCGTTTCCCCTGCGTCGCCCTGGCATACGAAGCGTTGGCTCGAGGCGGTACGGCGCCGACCGTGCTCTCGGCCGCAAACGAGGTTGCCGTGGAGGCGTTCGTCCAAGGTAAGATTGCCTTTGGGAAAATCTCGGGGGTTATCGAACAGACTATGGAGCGAACGCGCCCAGCTCAGGCCAACCTCGAAGGGGTTCGCTCGGCCGACCGGGAGGCCCGAGTAAATGCGCAGGCAATCGTGCAAGGAATTGAAAGGTCGTCGAATCGTTGAATCTGCTCGCCGTCGTCACTCTGGTTGGATTCGAAAAGGTCGCCACGTTCGTGGTGATGCTTTCGGTATTGATCGTTCTTCACGAGCTCGGTCACTTCGTCGTGGCCCGCCGAAACGGCGTGCGGGTCAACGAGTTTGCGGTCGGATTCGGTCCGCGCTTAGCGTCGTGGACGAGCCCGGGCAGTGGAACGCAGTATTCTTTGCGCGCCTTTCCGATCGGTGGCTTCTGTGCGATGGAGGGCGAAGACGCCAAGGTTTCGGAGGCCGAGCAGCAACGCAGTTTTCGCGAGCACCCGATCGACGCGCAGACCAACTTTCAAGCGAAGTCACCGTGGCGACGCCTCGCGATCATCTTGGCCGGACCGGCCGCCAACTTTCTGCTCTGCTACGCGATTTTGTTGGTCGCGGCGCTAGCCTTCGGCGTAGCCAGCGATAAAACGAACCAGCCGGTGGTTGCCGAAGTGACTTCCGGATCTCCCGCAGAGCTCGGGGGCATCCGTTCGGGTGATCGCATCCTTTCCATCAACGGCGTTCCGATGGTTACCGGAAAGAAACTGGTCGACACGATCCACGGGGCGCTGGGGAAGAGACTCGAGCTGGTCTATCTGCGCAACGGCATCCAAACGAAGATCCAGGTTACGCCGCGGCGGTGTCCACCACAAGTGGGCCGGAACCTCGGCTGCATTGGTTTCTCCCCCGTTCCGACGTTCGAGCGTGTCGGATTCGTAGCCGCGGTACGCGAAAGCGGCGAACGGTTCGCCGCAATCGCCGACGAAACGGTCGAAGGCATCGTGCTGCTCGTGACGCAGTTTGCGAAGTATTCGCCGCAAATCTCCGGGCCGATCGGCATGGGCCAGGCGGCGGCAACGGTCGAGGATTGGGGCTGGGGACCGTATCTTACGTTTGCGGCGACGATTTCGTTTGCGCTTGGGCTCTTTAACCTGCTTCCCATTCCGGCGCTCGACGGCGGGCGCGCGGCGTTCATCATCGCCGAGCTAATTCGCGGACGCCCTGTGGATCCCGAGAAAGAGGCAATGGTTCACCTGGCGGGCTTTGCAGCGTTGATTGCCCTGGTCATGCTCGTCGCTTTCCACGACATCTCGCGCATCGTCAAAGGCCAGGGAGTGCTGTAATGCTTCGACTCCGTCGCAAGAGCAAGCCGATCTTTCTCCAAAACAAGACCGGCAAAGCCGACGCAAAGAGCGTTTGGATCGGCGGCGATCACCCCGTAGTCGTGCAGTCGATGACGACGACCGACACGGCCGACGCCGACAAGACGCTCGAACAAATTTACGGCCTGGCGATGGAAGGCTGCGAGGTGGTGCGCGTCACGGTCAAGGATCCGCCCGACGCTGCGGGTTTACCGGCGATCGTGCACCGTTCACCGGTTCCGATCGTGGCGGACATCCATTTCGACCACAAGATGGCCCTGGCTGCAATCGAAGCCGGCGTTGCCAAGCTGCGCTTGAATCCCGGTAACATTCGCGATCCCAAAAAGGTAGCGGAGGTCGTTACCGCGGCGAAGGCGCGAGGCATTCCCATTCGCGTTGGCGTCAACATGGGCTCGCTGGCGCCAGACTTGGAGAAGTCGCTCGGCCATACTGCCGAAGCGATGGTGCTCTCGGCCTTGCGTCACGTCGAAATGCTCGAGGCGCACGGGCACACCGACATTGCGATCTCGCTCAAAGCCCACGACGTTGCCACGACGGTCGGCGCCTATCGCTTGGCGGACCAGCGGTTGCGCGAGCGCGATACGCCCTATGCGTTGCACCTCGGCATTACCGAAGCCGGCCTGCTGCGCGACGGTACGATCAAGTCGTCGATTGGTCTTGGGATTCTGCTGTGGGAAGGCATCGGCGATACGATTCGAGTCTCGCTGGCCGACGATCCGATCGAAGAAGTTCCCGTCTGTTGGGGAATCCTCAAATCGCTGGGCTTGCGCGAGAAGGGTTTTGAAATTACCGCGTGTCCGTCGTGCGGCCGCGCCGAAATATCCGTACTCGAGCTGGGCAGAGCCGTCGAGGCGATCGCTAAATCGTACAGCGCTCCGGTCAAGGTGGCGGTGATGGGCTGCGTCGTCAACGGTCCGGGTGAGTCGAAGATGGCGGACGTCGGCGTTGCGGGCGGCAAAGGCAAGGGCGCGATCTATCGCGCCGGCGAGCTGGTCGGAACCTATCCGGAGAGCGAACTGCTCGGAATGCTGCGACTCGAAATCGAAAAGGTCATCGCCGAGAAGTATCCCGCCTACCTCGACGAGATTGGCGGCGCTGCGGCTATCGTGCAATCGGCGGTATGAAACGCCGGATCGCCGAGCTGTACGGTGGTTTGGCTTGGCAGGGCCTTGCGCTCGTTGCCGTCTGCGCGTTCTCGGCTTCTTCGCTGCTGGCGTTCTCTCGGCCGATCGTGATGTTCGTCGACGGGGAGCGGGTGGATACCGACGTACCGCCGGTGACGACCGCCAACGCGAAGGCGTTCGTTCCGTTGCGCTCGATCGCCGACGCGCTAGGCGCCGAAACGGAAGATGACGGGAAGACGGGCACGATCAGCGTGGTTCTAGGAAGTCAAACGCTTATGGTACGCATCGGCGACCAGCACGCGACGGTGAACGGCATGCCGCTGACGCTCAAGCATGCGCCGTTTCGCGTCCGCGGCCGCGTGCTCATTTCGCTGGACGCCGTCGCCCGGGCGCTCAACGTGCGCGCGAGATACAACGCGCGGGAGGCACGTATCGAGGTAATAACCCCCGGTATCGGGCAGGCGCCGAATCCAAATAGCGCCGAGCCGCACTAACTAGAGTTAAAACTCGCTGATGCCTTCGGGCTCCTCAACCGGGACGACTTGATCGGGGTTTGACTTGCGGAAGCCGTAACAGAAGAAGAAGACCAACCCGCAGACGAGCGCGATGACGAACCACGTCCACGTCGCGCGTGAAAGCCCGAAGACTGCCAAGAAGAGCGAACAGACGATCCCCAGGATCGGGAAGAGCGGCACGAATGGAACTCGGAAACTGCGCGGCAGATCGGGCTTGCGATGGCGCAGATAGAGCACACCGGCGCAGACGACGGTGAAGGCGATCAGCGTGCCGATGTTGACCAAGTTGAGCAGGTTGTTCAGCGGCACGATCAGCGCGAGAACCGCCACAGCGACACCGGTGATCATCGTCGTAACGAGCGGCGTCTTGAAGCGCGGGTTGACGGCGGCAACTATGGGCGGCAGCATGCCGTCGCGAGCCATCACGTAGAATATGCGCGACTGGCCCAGCAGCGACGCGAGCGCAACGCTCGTCGTTCCGGCCAGAACGCCGATCGTGATAACCCAGCTCAACCACGGCATGTGCAACGGCGCGAGCGCATAGACCAGAGGATTTTTGATCGGAACCTGGCTCCACGGCACGGCACCCACCAGCACGATCGCGGTTGCGCAATAGATGAGGGTGCCGATTGCAAGCGCGCCGATGACGCCGACCGGGACGTCGAACTGCGGGTTCTTGCACTCTTCGGCCGTCGTCGTCGCCGTGTCGAAGCCGATGTAGCTAAAGAAAACATAAGCGCCGATGGCAACGATTCCATAGGGCTGGGCGGACGACGAGTAGTCGGCCATCCCTCCGAAGGGATGCAGCGATCCCCAGCCGACGGGGTTGAAGTTGTGCAGGTTGGCGCTATGAAACAAGAAGAGCCCGGCAACGATAAAAACGAACAGCGCGGAGATCTTCAACACGACGAAGGCGTTGTTCACCGTCGCGGTTTCGCGGATGCCGACGGAGAGTAGAGCGCTCAACCCGATGACGAAGAACGCGGCGACGAAGTCGTACTGCGAATGGAGCAGATCCCAGCTCGAGGGCAGCCACCACGCCCCGTGGACGATGAGGTTCGATTCTTGCGCCCAGGCCGGCAACGCCCAGCCCACGCCTTTGAAAACGTCTTGGATTGCAGCGGAGAACTGCTGCGCGACCGGGGCGGCGCTGATCCCGTACTCGAAAATCAACGCAAAGCCGATGATCCATGCAAAGAGCTTGCCCATCGTCGCGTAGGCATAGGTGTACGCGCTGCCGGCGACCGGAACCATCGCACCCAGCTCGGCATAACAGAGTGCCGCAAAGAACGAAGTCAGGCCGGCGAGCAGATACGAGATGATCACGGCTGGGCCGGCGCCCTTGACCCCGGTTCCGATCGTCGTGAAGATGCCGCCGCCGATCATCGTTCCCAGGCCGATTGCCACGAGGTCCTTGGCGGTCAAGGCGCGGCGCAGAATCTTGCGCTTCCCGAGCTCGCGCAGCTTATCGACGTTGGTCGTTGCGAACAGCGTGGAGAAGAACGACATTCCGCGCTCGGTTCGCACTAGGAGGCGGCCACCCCTCGGTTCCCTATTCGGGAGGCCGGCTCGCCGGGTTCCAGAGATGCTCGGTGTCGTGCAGCGCGTCGTTGATCCAGCGAGCCCATACGAAGAGCGCGTCGGAAAGCCGGTTCAAATAACGTAACGCTTCGGGCGAAACGTCGGTATCTTCATCGAGCAGCGCTACCACGAGGCGCTCCGCGCGCCGGCAAATCGTGCGCGCGAAGTGGAGGTAAGCGCCGGTGAGAGAGCCGCCCGGATGAATGAAGTTTGCGAGCGGGGGAAGTTCGCTCTGGGCCCGATCGATCGCGCGTTCGAGCATCTGCGCGTCGGCGGCTTCGACGCGCGGGAGGCCCTCGCGGCGATCCGGTGCCAGCGTCGCCAAATCGGTGCCAAGATTGAAGAGCCTGTCCTGCG
>JBEKRW010000065.1:0-10786 GCA_049517595.1 Candidatus Cybelea sp.
AGCTCGTTGGTTCCGTAGACTGCGAGCGCCATTTCGCGCGCCTCTTCTTCGCTCTCGGCGACGACTTCGCGGCCGTCGGGCGTGTACCAGACCGGCAGTTGGTGGCCCCACCATAACTGGCGAGAGATGTTCCAATCGCGAATGTTTTCCAGCCAATGCTCGTAGGTGCGCCCATGCCGCTCGGGGATGAAGCGGACGCGACCGTCGCGATAGGCGTCCAACGCCGGCTTTGCCAACGGCGCCATCTTAACGAACCATTGCAGGGAGAGTAACGGCTCGATCACGTCACCGCTGCGTTCGCTAGTCGCAACCGAATGCCGATGCGCCTGTGCCTCGAGAAGCACGCCACACTTTTCCAAGTCGGCGACGATTCGTTCGCGCGCTTCGAAGCGATCGAGCCCCCCGTACGGGCCGACGTCGACGCCGGTGCCGGCGATTCGCGCATCGAGCCCGATAACTGACGGCATTTCCATGCCGTGCCGTACGCCGATCTCGTAGTCGACTTGGTCGTGCGCCGGCGTTACCTTCACGGCTCCGGTACCGAACTCCATGTCGACGGCCTCATCGGCCACGATCGGAATCGCACGATCGAAAAGCGGGGGCAACCAGACGCGGCGCCCGACGAGCGCCGTGTAGCGAGCGTCCCCCGGGTGGACGGCGATCGCAACATCGGCCAGCATCGTCTCCGGCCTAGTCGTCGCGATCTCGATCCCGTCGCTGCGATCTTTTTTTGTAAATGGATAGCGAATGCGCCAGAGCGTACCGTCGCGCTCCAGGTACTCGAGTTCCGCGTCGGAGACGGTCGTTTTTCCCGTCGGATCCCAGTTCACCAGACGCGTGCCGCGATAGATCAGCCCTTCGCGATAAAGTGTGACGAAAACCCGGCGCACCGCGGCGGAGAGCCCCTCGTCCATCGTGAAGCGCGACCGGTCCCAGTCCGGTCCGAAGCCGAGCCGGCGAAACTGCGCGTCGATCTCGCCGCCATAGGTGCGCGACCATTCCCACGCGCGCGCGATGAAGGCTTCCCGGCCGAGCTCGTCGCGTCGGCGACCTTCCTTTGCCAAGGCCTTCACTAGGACGGCCTCGGTGGCGATTGCCGCGTGATCCGTGCCGGGAAGCCAGTCGGCGTTGTTGCCCAGCATCCGGTGGTAGCGCGTAAGCACGTCCATCGGTAGATACGTCGACCCATGCCCAATGTGCGCGCGGGCCGTTACGTTGGGTGGGGGCATGCAAATAATGAATGGCGGCCGCGCCGGATCGGGCTCTTCGTGAAAGTAGCCGTTGCGCTCCCAATGCTCGTACAGGCGCGGCTCGACCGCCTGCGGATCGTAATGCTTCGGGAGTTCCATCGGAGCTTGTGCGTTCCGCGCGACGCCTAACGCCGCCTTTTAGACTCCGCCGCTTGTACCAGGGCTTTGTGCACGGGGATTGGGGGTCAGATTTGCCTCAGGACGCGAAGCGGCGGCCCGAAGTTTACCGAATCAGTAATCGAGGGCCGCCGCGACAAAGTCCTGGGGCAAATGTGACCCCTAAGCCGGCATGTCTTTCTTTTGTTCGTGGTATATCAGCGCCGGCGCTTCCTTCTTCTCGATCACGTCCTTGTTGACGACGCACTTCTTAACGCCTTGGAGCGACGGGAGATCGTACATGACCTCGAGCATCGTCTCTTCGAGGATCGAGCGTAGCCCACGGGCACCGGTCTTACGGCTTTGCGCTTTGTGCGCGATCGCGACCAGCGCTTCTTTGGTGAACTGCAAGTCCACGCCGTCCATGCTGAGAATCTTTTGAAACTGGCGAACGAGCGCGTTGCGCGGTTCGGTGAGGATCCGGCGCAGCGCCAGCTCGTCGAGTGCATCGAGCGTCACCACGATCGGCAGACGGCCGATGAACTCGGGAATCAATCCAAATTTCAGCAAATCTTCGGGCATTAGCTGCTGGAATAGCTTACCGACGTGCAGGTCGCGCTTGCCCTCGGGGTTTGCGCGGAATCCCATGTTGTTGGCGGCAACGCGCGATTCGATGATGCGCTCGAGCCCATCGAAGGCTCCGCCGCAAATGAAGAGCACGTTGGTGGTGTCGATCTGAATGAACTCTTGGTGCGGATGCTTGCGACCGCCCTGCGGCGGCACGTTGGCCGTCGTGCCTTCCAAAATCTTGAGCAGCGCCTGCTGTACCCCTTCGCCGGAGACGTCGCGCGTGATCGACGGGTTCTCGCTCTTGCGCGCGATCTTGTCGATCTCGTCGATATAAACGATGCCCTTTTCTGCCCGCTTCACGTCGTAGTCGGCGGCTTGGATCAGCTTGAGCAAGATGTTCTCGACGTCTTCACCGACGTAACCGGCCTCGGTCAGCGACGTTGCATCCGCCATTGCCAATGGGACGTCCAAAATCTTCGCGAGCGTTTGCGCGAGGTACGTCTTGCCGGAGCCTGTCGGGCCGACCAGCATGATGTTGGACTTCTGCAGCTCGACGTCGTCGGCGGCCGCACCGGCATTGATCCGCTTGTAATGGTTGTACACGGCGACGGCCAAAGATTTCTTGGCGCGTTCCTGCCCGATCACATATTGATTGAGGATGTGATTGATCTCTTTGGGCTTCGGAATGTTGCGGAGCTTCAGATTCTCATCGACGTTCTTGTAGAGTTCCTCTTCGATGATCTCGTTGCAAAGCTCGATGCACTCGTCGCAAATGTAAACGCCGGGCCCAGCAATGAGTTTGCGGACCTGCTCCTGCGACTTGCCGCAGAAGCTACACTTTAGCTGACCCTTATCGTCTCCAAATCGGAACATCGCGCGCCCGGGGCTCCTCCACTCCTTCTATGCCGGCATCGGCAGGCTATCTCGGTTTGAGATAATCTGGTCGATTATACCGTAATCCTTGGCCTCTTGGGCAGTCATGTAATAGTCCCGTTCGATATCTTTGAGGACCTGTTCGAGGGGCTTTTTGGTGGTTTCCTCATAAATTTGGGCCACCGTGTGGCGGGTCGCGATCAGGTCCCGCGCGGCAATTTCCACGTCGGTGGCCTGCCCGCCGATCTGCGAGACCCAGGGCTGATGGATGACCACCTTCGAGTTGGGCAGGGCGTACCGCTTGCCCGGGGCGCCTCCCGTTAGCAGAATTGAGCCCATCGAGGCGGCGAATCCCATGCAGATGGTCGCCACGTCGGGCCTGATAAAGCGCATCGCATCGTAAACGGCCAGGCCGGCGGTAACGCTCCCACCTGGGCTGTTCAAATACATATCAATATCTTTATCGGGGTCTTCCTTCTCCAAAAACAGGAGTTGAGCGATCACGAGGCTTGCAAGGTGGTCCTCGATAGGGCCACCCACGAAGACGATGCGATCCTTGAGGAGCCGCGAAAAGATGTCGTACGCTCGTTCGCCGCGGGCCGTTTGCTCGACGACCATCGGCACTAAATGTTGCATCTTCACCGAGCTTAACTACGACGCCGGGGGCGAAGTTTCTTCGTTTGGCACGACCTCGGCGTTATCAATTAGCAATTCGAGCGTCTTGCTCCGGACGATGCCGTCCATCAGAGAGAGTAAATTATTGCCCAGCGCCTTGCGTATTCGGGCGGCCGGCTGACCGTAACGCCGCGAGAGAACCTCGAGCTCTGCGGCGATATCGCCCGGCGTCGCCGTAATATTTTCCGCCTTGGCAATTTGCTCGATCAGCAGCGTCGTCTTTACTCGCGACTCGGCCTCGGCGCGATAACTCTCACGTGGTTCCGCTTCGGTCTTTCCGCCGGATGCGGACGCGGCGTCCTCCATAATACGGTCGATTTCGCCTTCAACCATCGACGGCGGCAGCGCAACATCGTGTTCGGCCAGCAGGCGTTCGAGTATCGTATTACCGATGACGCGGCGCGCGCGTCCCGCTGCAACGGCCGTTAGCCGGCGATGTAAATCCGCCCGTAGCTCCTCAAGAGTCTGATTGCTGGAAACGGCTTTTGCGAGCTCGTCGTCGAGCGGAGGAAGCTCAAACTCTTTGAGATCGTGCAGATTCACGGCAAAGACCGCCGGCTTTCCGGCGACGGCCTCCGACGGATAGTCATCGGGAAAACGAAGCTCGACGTTCTTGCTTTCACCCGGACTCATGCCGACGATGCCGGCGACAAATCCCGGAACGAATCGGCCCTCGGAGAGCTCGACCGTTTGGCCGGCGGCCTGACCCCCCTCAAACGGCACGCCATCGATGGTGCCCTCGTAATCGATCGTTGCCACGTCGCCGAGTTGGGCGGCCCGTGAAACCGGGACGAGGAGCGCCCGCTCTTTGGCCAGCGACTGCAGGCTCCGCTCGACGTCGTCTTCGGTTACTTCGACCACCGGGCCGCTGACCGAGACGCCTTTGTAAGGGCGCAGTTCGATGGTGGGACGCACCTCAACCGTCGCCTTCAAACGGGTGGGGCGCCCCTCGGTCTCTTCGAGAACCTCGAGCTTCGGCCGGTCGACCGGGTCCAAATCGTGCTCGCGAACCGCCTTCGCGTACGCCTCGGGTACGATGTCCTCGACGGCCTGATTCGTGACTGTTTCACTTCCGTAGGCCTGCTCGAAGATCTTTCGGGGGACCTTACCCTGGCGGAATCCCGGTAACCGGACGACCCTCACGAGTTTTCGAAAGGCTCGATCCTCGGCCTCAGCAAGCTCCGCGCCGGTAATGGAGAATTCCAGCGCCACTTCGGTCGGGGCGAGGCGTGTCAATGTCGAGCTGGTCATAAAGTGAAAATTAGCGGAAGACGAGATTCGAACTCGCGACCCTCGCCTTGGCAAGGCGATGCTCTACCACTGAGCTACTTCCGCGTCGACCTCCTGGGGGACCCCGCCGGAATATGCCGGTGGGGGGCGCGCAGCACGTGGGCAAGCAGAGACTCGAACTCTGACGGGTCGCCCCACTGGATTCTAAGTCCAGCGCGTCTGCCAGTTCCGCCACTTGCCCGGCGACCCGATAGATAGAACGCGTCCCCGCAAGAAACCTTGCGGGGACTTTTACTCGCACCTTATTTGAGGGGTTTGAGCACTTTCTTCGGCGGATACTGCAGCCGAACGAACGGTGAGCTACCACTGCCCGGCGGCGGGTAGTCGACTTCCTGAAGGTCGCCAAGCAAACTGAGATTTTCCTTGCATAGCGGCGTCTTCAAGCACTCCGGGTCGGTCGGCACCGGCAAGTCGAATACGCCGCCGGAACTTGTTACGTAGATGGGCTGCGACCCATAGTTCGCAAATGTGATCTTTGGTTGTTGCCCGCTCGAGCCGGGCGTAGTCTTGGGAACGTACGCAATTTCGTCCCAGGTCGCGTACTCGGCGCCGCCGGACTGTGACGTCGTTCCGGCGACGTAAACGACCGCGTACTTCCAGGTTTTGCTGGCCGTTGGCTGCTTGGAGTTCATGCTTACGACGGGCTCGGGCGCCGCTTGCGATGACGGGTACGTCCACTCGGTGCTCTGCGCGAGCGCTTTGATGTTCGTCGTGTAGTTTCTCGCTGCCAGCATACCAAAATGCACCCCTGGCTGACCGGATGTGCGATTGTGGTAGAGCGTCGTACCTGAGTATTCCACGGTAGTGGTATTCGTCGAGGCATTGTACGTGACACTCGGGTCGCAAGCCGACGAGCCGGAAGCCGCGCAGAACGCATTTTCATGGACGGACATCGGCTCGTTGGGGGGAACGTCGGCCGTTACGTTGCCTTTAAAGATGATCTCGAAATCCGTTGGGCACGTCTGCCCCGAATAACAGGGATAGGGCAGGATCTCATTCCACAACTCCGCCGGACGGTTTCCTTTGGTTTTGTCATGATGCACGCCGGCCGCGCCGGTGACGTTGCCTATTCCGGGGATCTGTTGAGAAGTGTTGCACGCCGTCGCAGTAACGAGGGCCGTTGCTGCCACGAACGCGTATGAGGCTCGGACTAGAATTCGCACGATCGGTCTCTCCTTCGGTTGAAAAGCGCCTCGGGCCGCGTGCTGCATATTTGACGGACGGTCGTCTTGTGCAGTAGGCAGCTAAGCCCTTATCGTAGCACCTTAATGCTTCGCTTAACAAGGCTGCTTGGTTCCCTCACCCGCCCGGTGAAGCAGGACATGCGACGAAAGGCCTCAGAGGAAAAAAGACCCCGCAGATGCCTCTCAGCTCGGCGGGGTCTTTGATTTTTACACCGCGAGGGACTTGAACCCCCAACCAAGTGATTAAGAGTCACCTGCTCTACCAATTGAGCTAGCGGTGCGGGCGGCCAATTCTTCGGGGAAGAAAAACGTGCGCCCTCCGGGACTCGAACCCGGGACCAACGGCTTAAAAGGCCGCTGCTCTACCAACTGAGCTAAAGGCGCCAGCACTCTTTTTGGGGTGACTGACGAGGATCGAACTCGCAACCTCCGGTGCCACAGACCGGCGCTCTAACCTATTGAGCTACAGTCACCATACGAAGAGCTTCTTCCCCTTCGGCTGCCCAGCATTCACGCTCGAGCGGCGAAGCATCCTGCGCCCGGAGGGACTCGAACCCCCATCTTCGAGTTTAGAAGACTCGTGCCTTATCCTGTTAGACTACGGGCGCAAGTGAATGGTCGGGGCGACAGGACTTGAACCTGCGATCCTCCCGGACCCAAACCGGGCGCTCTACCAAGCTGAGCTACGCCCCGACGCGTGTGGCCATCGAAGGGTCTCGACCGTTCTCCGACGATGACAGTTCGCGCAGCGGACCTCACACTTCGCGATTTCTCGAACTATCCTCTGCCACGCCGCTCCTATGCGAACCAAGGTGTTGATGTCCGACTCTTTCGTGCCTCTTACGTGATCGAACTCAAGGACTCGCAACTCGGCTTCACCGCAGTCAACGCAATGATGAGAGACAAGATACTCTGTGATTCCGCGCGCGGTAGCGCGCGGTGTTTGCTATGCGCCGTTGATTGTGGAGCGCCTTGTTTCTGCGATAATGAGCCTTGCAATATTCGCTCTGACAGATCGGCAGCGGCAAGCGAGTCCACCACGATGTTTGGCAAAACTCTGGAACGGAAGCAGCCGATGACAAACCCCACATCTCTTCATGTTGAAGACCGTAGCACTCCAAAAGTGCCACCAGTATTGCACAGTAACATCTTGTCGAAAGATTTCGTTAGATACAACGCCCGATCAGCGTGCGCCAGCGCTAAAACAAGAGAGGATGATAACCAACGTAGGTTGAGAGGTCACCATGGAAAGCGTCGGCGGCTAATAGTGCAACCGCTTCGATTCGCAAACCGGCGCGCACGGCCGCACGCGCAATCCGCACGTTCGATCCGGGAACCAACGCCGTACACCAAGTCGCCGCGTACGTCCGCGTCAGCGAGAGCAGCGCGTAAGCAAAGATCTGCACGAGATAGGCTTGCGACGCGCAGGCCAGCGGCCCGATGCGACCATCCGGCCAAACGTAGCCGTACCCGATAAGCTCGCCACGCAGAAAGAACGCGTGCCCTGTCGCGCCGCGGGTAAACTCCTCGTGGTCTGCGTCGCGCGGTGTACCGCGCGTCTGCGCGTCGAGGCCGCGCAAACCAAAGGCGTGCGAGATGGGATCGACGGTATCGACCTCAAACCGGTAATCGCCGGCAGCCATCTTCGCCAGCTCTTCCTCGCGCGGAATCGCGCCGGCAAGCCGCACGATCGGTTCGCGTAGCATCATGCGTTGGCGCAAACCTAGCACCAGGCTTCCGGCATCGACTGGGTCGACGCGCATCGCGCGGGCGCGATCCCCGGCATCGCGAAAGGCCTCGACCAAAAGCTCGCCGCCCACACCCGTGCCGCGATACGACGGCTCGACGAAAAGATCGCCCACGTAGCGCTCGTCCTCCGAGTCGTGCGCTATGGCAATTCCTACGCTTTCGCCGGCGTCGCGCGCGACCCAAACCGTCCCGCGCTCCGCCGAGGTTAACGAAAGCCGGATCGCCGCGTCGTCGCAGTTTCGCCGGCGTTGGATCGATCGAACTTCGCCGGCGCCCGCAACTCCGACCGCCGGATCAGACACGGTCGCGCAACGCTGCGAGCAGCGCATCTGCCGCGCGACGCCGATGGCTGACGGCGTTCTTCTCCTTCTCGCTCAGAGTAGCGAAACTGCGGCCCGACGGCGGATGGAAGAACAGCGGATCGTAGCCAAAACCGCCGGCGCCGGTCTCGACCTCTAACAGATAGCCGGTCACCTGACCGGTGACCACGATGGCCTCTCGGCCCGGTTCGATCAGCGCCAGCGCGCAGACAAACCGCGCCGCGCGACGGTAAGGCGGCACGCCCCGCACCTCAGCGAGCAATGCGGCGCGCCGCGCCGGCCATCCGATATCCGCACCGCCGTAGCGGGCCGAATAGACGCCGGGCTTTCCCTCGAGCGCATCGACTTCCAGTCCGCTGTCGTCGGCGAGTACCGCTCCCTCGATGCCTCGTTCGCGGAGGGTCGCGGCGAGCGCATGCGCCTTGAGGAGCGCATTGCCGGCATAGGTATCGGCATCCTCAACAACGGCTGCGTACTTCCGCGGCTTTGCCAGCTCGAGCAGGCTTCCCGCAAAAATCGCCCGCAGTTCGCGAAGCTTTCCCGCGTTCTGTGTAGCGACGTAGGTCTTCACGAGCCAAGCCGCAGGACGGCCATGAATGCCTCCTGAGGAAGCTCGACCTTGCCGACGCGCTTCATCCGCTCTTTGCCGACTTTCTGCTTCTCGAGAAGTTTGCGCTTACGCGTGATGTCGCCGCCATAGCACTTCGAGAGCACGTTCTTACGCATCGCCGTGACCGTTTCGCGCGCGACGATCTTGCCACCGATCGCCGCCTGGATCGGCACCTCGAACATCTGGCGCGGAATCAGTTCCTTCAGTTTTTCGGCCATCGCGCGTCCGCGCGCAACGGCTTTGTCGCGCGCGACGATAAACGATAGCGCGTCCACGACCTCGCCGTTGAGGAAAATCTCGAGCTTTGCGAGATCGCCCTCGCGGTAGCCAATCACCTCGTAGTCGAGCGAGGCGTATCCCTTAGTTCTCGATTTAAGTGCGTCGAAGAAATCGACGATCACCTCGATCAGCGGCATCTCGTAAGTCATAATCACGCGGCCGTCGTGCAGGTACTCCATGTTGTCCAACGTCCCGCGCCGGCCTTGCGTGATCTCCATGATGGCGCCAACGTACTCCGGCGGGGAGATGATCGTCGCCTTGACGTACGGCTCCTCGATCGAAGCGATCGTCGTCGGCGGCGGAAGCTTCGAAGGATTATCGACCATCAGCTCGCTGCCGTCGCTGCGTACGACGCGGAAAAGCACCGACGGCGCGGTTGCGATCAGGTCCAGGCTGTAGTTGCGCTCCAGCCGCTCCTGCACGATCTCCATGTGCAACAGCCCCAAAAAGCCGCAGCGAAAGCCGAATCCCAGCGCCACCGAGCTCTCGGGCTCGTACAGCAGCGCGGCATCGTTGAGCTTCAGCTTTTCGAGCGCGTCGCGCAGCGCGTCGTATTGCCCCTCATTTGGGTAAAGG
Source organism: Candidatus Cybelea sp. (assembly GCA_049517595.1). GTDB lineage: Bacteria > Vulcanimicrobiota > Vulcanimicrobiia > Vulcanimicrobiales > Vulcanimicrobiaceae > Cybelea. Next base: position 9,473 of record JBEKRW010000065.1, read on the forward strand.
CCGCAGTAAACCATCGGCACCGCTTTTCGGTAGCCGGCCAGCGCGATGTGAGCCGGATTCGTCGTCGACGTAATCGTATCGCCGACGTCGATCTCGCCCAGCGATTTGATGTTGCCGATAACGTAGCCGACGCTGCCGAAGTCGAGCGACTTCGTGGGGCGCATCTGGGGTGCGAAGATGCCCACCTCAGTGCATTCGAAGACGCGCTGGTGCGCCATCGACATGAAGCGGGTGCCGGCCTCGAGACTTCCGTCCACGACGCGGACGTAGCTGACCACGCCCCGATACGGGTCGAACTGTGCATTGAAGACCAGCGCGCGCAGAAGGTCGCGATGGCCTTTGGGCGGCGGAATTCGATGGACGATCGCTTCGAGGATCTCTTCGACGCCGACGCCGTTCTTGGCGCTGGCTAAGATGCATTCGCTGCGCTCCATCACTAGCAGCTCCTCGATCTCACCCATCACGCGCTCCGGATCGGCCGCCGGTAGATCGATCTTATTGATGACCGGAATGATCGTGAGATCGTGTTCGAGCGCCAGGTGATAGTTCGCCAGGGTCTGCGCCTCGATGCCCTGAGCCGCATCGATAATCAGCACGGCCCCTTCACAGGCCGCCAGCGATCGCGAGACTTCGTACGAGAAATCGACGTGTCCGGGCGTATCGATCAGGTTGAGCTGGTATTGCTCGCCATTGAGTGCTTTATAGTTAAGTGTGACCGGGTGCATGCGAATCGTGATGCCGCGCTCGCGCTCGAGGTCCATCGCGTCGAGCGCCTGTTCTTCGAGGTCGCGCGAGGCAACGGTACGAGTGATCTCCAGCAGCCTGTCGGAAAGCGTCGTCTTACCATGGTCGATGTGCGCGATGATGCAAAAGTTGCGAACGTTGCTCGCGACTTCGATACGATGTGGGCGATCGGTTTTCAGAGGCAAGACGAACGGTCAGAAAACCGGGATGCAGCTGTCGAAAGCGAGATGCGCAAGCGCCGGGCGAACGAGAAGCTGCAAGGCAAAGAACAAGATCAGAAAGGCGAGATCGATCCCTCCCAGCGGCGGAACGAGCCGTCGGATCGGCATCAGCACCGGCTCGATGATCGACGCCAGATAGTAGATCCATCGCCCCCGCCGCAAATCCGGAAACCACGACGTAATCGCGTACACGAAGAGCAGCATAGTGTAAATATTAACGACCCACAGCAGCCCCTGTGCTAAATCGCAAACCAACAAGTTCACGTTTCGCTCGTTCTACGAAACCGCAACACGAGCCCGCTCGATTGCTTCGAGCTCCTCGGGCGAAGCTTGGACCGTCGGTTTGAAA
>JBEKRW010000066.1:0-10610 GCA_049517595.1 Candidatus Cybelea sp.
CGACGGCACGTTTTTCAAGCAGCTCGCCTGGGTGAACCCGCGGACGCACGCGCCGGTCATCGCGATTGTGCTGCAAGGGCTGATCGCAATGGCCATCGCGCTCTCGGGCAGCTACGACCAGATTCTCAACTACGTTACCTGCAACGATTACATATTCTTTGGGCTTGCGGCAATTGCGCTCATCGTCTTCCGTAATCGCGACGCGCGCGATCCGGCGGCGCCCAAGCCGGCCTTTCGCATGCCGGGACATCCGTATACGACGCTGCTCTTTCTGGCTGCCGCATGGTACGTGGTCGGAGATACCGTGCTGAAGTCGCCGCACGATACCGGCATCGGCATCGGCATTCTGCTCTCGGGCCTGCCGGTCTATCTGCTGTTCGCGCGCCGTCGCGCAGCTTCGGCCGAGTAACGTGCGTTACGCCGCGCGCATCGCATTCATAACGATCTTGGCCTTGTTCGAGATTGCGGCCGCCGCGGTCTCGATCGGCTCCTTTCAAAAACCTGTCGGCACCTATGGATTCTTGCTGAGCCGGGACGTGACGTTTGCCGAGATCGATCCGACCTCGCTGACGGCGCGCGCCGGCATCGTGCGCGGCGACCGGTTACTCTACGAGACGCTGCCGTTGCGCGGACGCCGCTTCGCCATTCTCAACGAAGAGGTTCCCGGGGGAGCGCCGATCGCTTTTGCCATCGTTCACGACGGTAAGACCCACTGGGTCACGGTCCGAGCTACCGACCTCCTCGCGATCGGGCAGACGGAATCGTTGACCTACGCGATCGCCGGGCTTGCGATGGGAATCGTCGGGCTCCTGCTCGTGCTGCTGCGCCCGAGCCGGATGACCTGGGCATTCGCCTTGATCGCTCCCGCGCTGCTGCTGCCGTTCGACTGGATCTTTTGGGCGCAGCAGTCGAAGGGCACGGCCGCAACGCTGTTCGACGTCCTCGTCGCGCTGATCTATGCAATGCAGCCGGCCGCGATCATGATCTTTGCGAGCCGCTTTCCGAACGACCGCGCGACCGGAGTGGCGCGTGTGGTCGACCGCCTCGGGCTGCCCGCCGGAGTCGCCATCGCGGGCCTATATCTCTATGCATACCTCGAGGTGCGCTTTTCGCACGCCCCGCCAATGCATCTGTTCTCGCTGTACGATCTCTCCGTCGTGATTCCGGGGCTCGCCGCGCTGCTCGCGCTGATATCCACGTACGTCACCATTCGCGGTGCGGCGCGCAGCCGGCTCGTGCCCGTCATCGGAAGCTTCGCGCTGCTCATTCTCGCCGACGTGCTCCAGCAATTGGTCAGCGCGCATACGACCAATAACACCGTGAGCTTCCTGCTCGCCCTGCTCTTCTCGCTCAGCCCGGCACTGATTGCGGCAACCGTCGCCTATGGAATCATCCGTCACCGCGTGATGGACATCAGCTTCATCATCAGCCGCACGCTGGTTTACACGATCTTGACGCTTGGAGCGGTGACGCTTTTTACCTTGATCGAGTACGTCTTCGGCCGCGTGTTGGAGCATCAGGGCGTCGCGACGATCCTCAACATCTTGGCCGCGGTCGGCTTGGGCGTGTCGTTCAATCTCCTGCACCGGCACCTCGACGAGTGGATCGATCGTTTCCTATTCAAGCAGCGGCATCTCGCCGCGCAGCGCTTGACCGCCGTCGCGCGCACACTGCCGCACGCGTCGGCTGCCTCCACGATCGAGGCCGCGCTGGTCGACGATCCGGTAGCCGCGTTAGGACTCTCGTCGGCAGCGGTCTTCCGTCACGAAAGGAGTACGTACCGCCGCGTTCGGGCACACGGATGGACGGACGACGAAGCGACGGAGCTCGACGCCGACGACGCGCTGGCGCTGCGACTGCGCGCCGATCTGGCTGCCATAGATCCAAGCGATCTACGTTGGCCGCGCAACGATCTGCCGAGCAGCGACCGGCAAGTAATCTACGCCGTTCCGATTATCGTCGGGCACCATCTCGAAGCCATCGCCCTCTACGGGAACCACAAAACGGGTGAGGATCTCGACCCCGACGAGCGCAGCATTCTGCGCAAGCTCGCGGCCGCAGCCTCCGCGGGGTACGATCACATCGTTGCAGTCGAGCTTCGCACGCGGCTGCACGACGCCGAGAGTGAGAACGCGACGTTGCGCGGCGTCGAGCAAAAGCTCACCGAGCTGCTCGCGGAGCGGAAGCCCTAGGAGCCTGCCGGTGGCATGCGGAGTTTCGTAGGCCAGCCGATTGCGCCGGCGGGCGATGGGTTTATAACTCCCGCCAGCGGCAGCGAACCTCCCGTCCCGCGTGTTTTTCGCTGGAACGATCGAACGTTCGACGTCTTTGCTGTCCTGCGATCGTGGCGCACGACGAAGACCGATCGCGGCGACCTTTACCTCCAGCGACACTGGTTCGAGCTCGAGACCACCTCGGGCGACAAACTCGAAGTCTATTTCGACCGCGAAGCGCGTCGTGGCGCGCCGCGATGGTGGCTTTACACGCTAACGCCGGCGCCGGACGGATAGGTCACGGGGCGTTAGCCCAGCACTTTGTATTTACCGCGTAGGACTGTGTAGGAGCGACACTTCCACTCGCCCCGTTGCCGTAGACGCGCACGAAGTGCTGGCCCCCCGATCCAGCGGCCGTAACTGGCCCATCGAACACGTAAAGCTTGCCGGCCGCGTCGATGGCTAAGGATTGGGGCGCTACGAGTTCGGTCGCGTCGCCGGCAATTACCCGGGCCGGGGCGACGTTGCCTGAAGAGCCGCGGGGAAACACGAGAATATTCTTGCCCGAAGTGTTGGCGACATAGAGGGATCCGTCGCTACCGACGGCGAGGCCGATCGGATGATTCAACGTGGTTTTGCTGCCTGCAATTAATAATTGATGTCCCCTTTTATCGACCGTGACGATCGCGTTGTTCGAAGCAGACGAAAGGAAGAAGTACCCGGCCGAGTCCACTGCAAAAGCATCCATATTACGACCGAATGTGGTGGCAAATGACGTGGCCGGTCCGCGCGCATCGAGCCCCTGCCGCGGAAGGGGCGTAACCATCCCATCGGTCGACGCTACGTAAATGCGGCCATCCTGATCCGTTGCAATAAACTTCGGATCGTGCAGGTTTAGCCTCAGCGATTGCGATTCGGGGCTTGATGCATCCGCCTTTTCATGTCGTCCCGCTCGTATCGGCGTGCCAAATTCATCAGCGACGAAGAGCCCGGAGTTCCCAAAAGCTAGGCTCCAACCGCGCATCGGGCTTCGAGCCTCGGTGGGCCAATCGTTGGGTGACCTGTAGCCCGCCTTCGCAAAGACTGCGATCCCATCTGAGCCCAAGATCGCGACGTTTCCGGTCCCGCGATCCAGCGCCATTCGGAAGGGGTGCGTCACGCCGGCCGCCGGTGCTCGTACCGCGAAAGGTGCGACATTACCACTTTGACTGGGAGCAAAAGCTAACAGCTCCCCCGAAAGTTGCTGCAACACGAGGACGTTACCGATATTATCTACCGCCAAACTATACGGTGTGGAAAGCTTTGTATTCGATCCTGAGATGGTTCTAACGACGCGCGGCTCGGCAGAAGAAATATCGACGACCGCAAGAACGAACCCAGCGAGTCCGTTAGGATCGCTCGTCCCGCTGACGACTGCGCGCCCCGAACGATCGAAAGTGATTCCGTCAACCTGGGCATAGCCGAGGAGCGCCTTGAGATTAATCACGATTGCGGGCACGACGTTACCCCTGGCGCCCCGCGCGTAACAGAGAAGAAACAGACTCTCGCCGTCGAGTGCGCATAGGCGCCCATTCGAATCAACCGCGACACCAATGGGAGCCCTTAGCAGCGTTTTCTCGCCATAGAGGAACTTCACCAGACGGGCGCGCTCCCCGGAGGTATCCATCCGGCTAATCTGAGGGTCCTTCTGGTCAACCGAGTACACATAACGGTCGTCTGACGCGATCCATGTCTCCAAGGATCTCGACATCGCCAAAGGCGCGCTTTCAAATCTTGCGGGTCCGTCGATCGTACTCGACTGGCCGGAGCCGAGATCGATGCGGTAAACGAGGTTCGGATGGTATGCAGTGTTTGCCAACACGTACATGGCGCCGTCACGAGTCAATACATACCCTTGGGAGAACGCAAAGTTCTCTTCCCCCGAAGGTGGCTGGGGCCAATCACGTACGTTCCGCAGCACGGTTGAATTGGGGCTAATAAAGCCTTCCGCGCCTCTTACCACGATGTTGCCGCTCGCATCGACGGTTACACCGGCATTATCGCAGTTGGAGGCGCAGCCCGTTGCGCCTAGAGCAATCAGCAGTAGAACCACCGTCCTCGACCAGATCACCGATCTCTCCCTTGAAATCTAGGTGGTGCGATGATAACAAGCGTTAACGATTATGGGCAATGCTTCCGCAGCGTTTGCTCTAATAGCGATGTCGACGCGACCGCTGATGGCAGTCTCTTCTGGATTTATTTCAACGACAAAGGCGGCCTTATTATAGTGCGTCGCCAAAGCGGCTGCGGGATACACCACAGCGCTAGTGCCCACGACCAGGATTGCGTCAGCCTCCGACGCGGCTTCCTGCGCCCTTCGCCAGACGTCTTGCGGCAGCGATTCGCCAAACCAGACGATGTCGGGGCGCCACCGCCCGCCGCACGCGTGTTCGATTTCATCGAGCGGAAGACCCGCGGCATCGAACGGCCGGCGTGCGTTACAGCCCGTGCAGCGCGCCTCGCGTAGGCTGCCGTGCAGCTCGAGCACGTTGCGCGAGCCGGCGCGCAGGTGCAGCGAGTCCACGTTCTGCGTGGCGAGCGTAAAGTCGTCAAACGCATTTTCTAGCTGAGCGATTGCGAGGTGACCGGCATTGGGTTGGGCGCGCTGGTGCACGGCCCTGCGCTCGTTATACCAAGTCCAAACCAGAACGGGATCGCGCGCGAAACCCTCGGGTGAAGCCAGATCCTCCACGCGATGCGTTCGCCAAAGCCCGCCGCTGCCGCGAAACGTCGGCAAGCCGCTCTCCGCCGAAACGCCCGAGCCGGTGAGTACGAAAACGGATTTTGCGCCACGCAGCGCCGCGATGAAACTTTCGTTCAGGGGCCTGCTGCGGGCTCCATCAGTCTCTGCCAGTCGTCGCGGCCGATTCGCAGGTGTTCTTCGTCGAGCTGTGCCAACGGTTGCTTCACGAGGTGCTCGCGAGCGCACAAGTCTTGCTGGTCGGTCTGCACGTAAAGCAGGCCCGTAACGAACTCGCCGCGGGCTCGCGACTCGTGAATGATCCTCAGGGCCGCGTTGTCGTCGGTGGGATCGTAATCGACGTCGAGCTTACGCAGTACGACGTGCGACCCGTCGTCGAGCTCGACGTGGCGAACGGTACCGGGCTCGTAGTCGACTGCGATCTCGCGACCACCCGCGATGTAGTCGGCGGTGTGGAGAACGACGTCGTGCTCCTTGACGTAGGCGTAACTCTTGGTCGAGCCTTCGTGGTCGTTGAAGGTCACGCAGGGGCTGATGACGTCGAGAATCGCGGTGCCGCGATGCGAAAATGCGGCCTGCAACAACGGCACGAGCTGCTTTCCGTCGCCGGAAAACGAGCGGGCGACGAAGGTCGCGCCCAGTTCGATCGCCAGCCCACAGATGTCGATCGTGGCGTACTCGTTGACCTTTCCGCCTTTTTGCTTCGAGCCGACGTCGGCAGTCGCGGAGAACTGCCCCTTGGTGAGCCCGTAACAGCCGTTGTTCTCGACGATATACGTGCAGTCGACGTTACGCCGGATCATGTGGCAGTACTGTCCCAGTCCGATGCTCGCCGTGTCGCCGTCGCCGCTGATGCCCAGAACCAACAGCTCGCGATTAGCAAGCTTGGCTCCGGTGGCCGCCGACGGCATGCGCCCGTGCAGACCGTTGAAGCCGTGGGCCTGCTCGACGAAATACGCCGGCGTTTTCGAGGAACACCCGATGCCGCTCATCTTGGCCAGCTTGTGCGGCTCGACTCCGTAGTCGTAGAGCGCCTTGATCAGATGGTTGGTGATGGAGTTGTGGCCGCAGCCCGCGCAGAGCGTTGTGGGAAGCCCTTTATAGACTTCGCGAGCCAGCCCGATGATGTTTACGTTTGCCGTCATAATCTATTCCGCAACCACTGCCGGCGCGCGCTGCGCGTCGAGCAAAGGATCGATAATGGCGTGGGCATCGATCGGCACGCCGTTGTAGTGGCGAATCGATTCCAGCCGACCGATCAGGTGCGTTGGAAGCTCCGTTCGTAGAATGCCGTAGAGTTGTCCGTCGCGGTTCTGTTCGACGACGTAGACCACATCGTGACGCTTCACGAAGGTGGCAACCTCCGGCGAGAGTGGCAGCGCACGCACGCGCATGTAGTTGAGCTCAATTCCGGATTCGCGCAAGAAGTCGAGCGCTTCCACGACGGCGTGATGCGTCGTGCCGTACGCCAGAACCGCAACCTTCGAACTCTTTTTCTCCGCGACGACGGGCGCAGGAACCGCCCTCCTGGCCGTCTCGGTCTTGCGGTTGAGCCGATCGAGGTTGCGCTGCCAAACGTCGGGGAGCTCGGAGTAACGGGCTTCCTCATCGTGTCCGGTGCCGCGCGTGAAAAACCCGGCCCCGGGATGATTGGTTCCAGGCAGCGTGCGGTAGGTGATCCCGTCCTTATCCACGTCGCGATAGCGGCCCCACGACTTCATCGAACCCAAGTCGTCGGCGCCGAGCACCTTTCCGCGATCGAACGGCTTCTCGGGGTAGGGAAGCGGCGGCGTGAGCCAGGGATTCATCCCCAGATCCAGATCGCTGAGAACGAAGACGGGCGTTTGAAAGCGCTCCGCCAGGTTGAACGCGTCCATCGCAAACTCGTAGGCTTCCGCGACGGTCGCCGGCAGGAGCACGATGTGTTTGGTATCGCCGTGGGAGAGCGTGTAGGCAGACGACACGTCACCCTGCATCGTTCGCGTCGGCAAGCCGGTTGATGGTCCGGCGCGCTGCACGTCGAAGATCACGCCGGGAACCTCGGCAAAATAACCATATCCCGCATATTCGGCCATCAGCGAGATGCCCGGGCCCGAGGTCGACGTCATCGCGCGCGACCCGGCCCATCCCGCACCAAAAACAATCCCGGCAGCCGCTAGCTCGTCTTCGGCTTGCACGATCGCGACGCTCCGTTCGCCGGTCTCTTTATCGACCCGATAGCGATCGCAGTATTGAATGAAGTACTCGCAAAGCGACGACGACGGCGTGATCGGATACCACGCGGCGACCGTGCAGCCGCCCATCACGCAACCCAGCGCCGCGGCGCGGTTACCTTCCATGAACATTAGGCCGTCGGTCTTTCCGGTCATCGGCACCAAACGCCAGGGGTCGTGCTTCTCGAGATGCTGCTGCGCGTACTCCAAGCCGACGCGAACCGCCGCGAGGTTGAGCTCGACGGCCGCTGCCTTGCTGCGAAACTGCGTGCGCAGGCTCTCTTCGATCGTCGCGAGGGGAATCTCGAGCAGCTGCGCGAGCACGCCGACGTAGATCATGTTCATGAGATACTTGCGAAGGTCGCCCTTGTCGGCGAAGTGCTCTTTCGCCAACGCCGCAAACGGCACGGGGTAGTAGATCAGATCTTCGCGCAGCGTGTCGCCCTTGACCGGATAGTTCTCTTCGTGGACGACCGCGCCGCCAGGCTTGACGCCGGCAACGTCTTGCTGCCATGTCGCTGCGTTGAGCGCGAGGAGCACGTCGAAGTCGCGGGCGCGGCACTGATAGCCGAGCGCGCTGACGCGCACGTCGAACCACGTCGGGAGACCCTCGATGTTCGAGGGAAAAACATTCTTCGGGGCGACCGGAATACCGAGGCGCGCGATGGCGTTGGTCAAGACGAGATTGGAGGACTGGCTCCCGGAACCGTTGACCGTCGCCACGCGAATCGTGAAATCGTTGACGTTACGCGCGGACATGAAGATGAAGTTATCCGTCGTGACGACTCGGCCTTCTCCAGGGCGGGCAAGCTTCATGGATGGAGCCGGGCTCCCAAGGCCGAAGATCGTCACGATGCTTGCGCTCGCGCATATCGTTCTGCATGCCGGGTTTTGCGCCGCCATCGCGCGCGCGCCGGTAGGCACCAGCATCGCGCTGCGCGTCCGTCTGGCCGACCGAATCGGCCGGGTGCAGGTCGACAAAGCCTACAGCTTCCAACGCGGCGACGACGCCGAGGCGATCGTGGAGTTCGATAGCGCCTTCGGGCTCTACCGCCTCGATCTGGCGGTTCCCAAGTACCACTGCTCGGCGACGGATTACGTTTACTTCATCGCCGGGCAGGATCGCAGCATAACCGAGAAGCTGAGCGACGCACCGGCCCCGCCGCCTCCGACGCCGCTGCTCCTCTCGGGCACGGCGCCGCAATCCTTCCTCTACGTGCAACCGACCTTCGTCATCTTCGACAAGAACGCGGCGACGTGCGGCAAGCCGGTTCCCCAACCGCTGCCGCTGCACATCGTGGTCGAGAACGACCAAGACTCGTATTACGCGTGGCTCTATTCAGACGCGTCCGGCAATACACAGCAACAACTCGCGCTACGCCTGCGAACGCCGACGCATCAGTATCATTACGTGCGAATACCGATGCCGTTTCCGGTTCCGTGGGCCGGCTGGCCACAAACCATTATCCTCAACGTCACCGAGGATATGGTCGACGGGGTCGCCGGCGATCAAGTCAATACCCTGCTCTGCCCGAAGTTCTGGAAAACCTCGGCAGGCTAATAGAAAAGGCCCGGCGCTCGCGCCGGGCCCTTCGATGCCTAGTTCTCCCGCCATCCTTCGACTGCGCTCAGGATGACAACGAAGGACTACATCATGTCGTAGCCGCCCATCCCGCCGCCGGGCGCACCCGCCGGCTCCTTCTTGGGCTCGGGTTTATCGGCGATGAGGGTCTCGGTCGTGAGGATCAGCGCACCGATCGACGCCGCATTCTGTAACGCTGCGCGCGTCACTTTGAGCGGTTCGACGATGCCCGCGGTGAACATGTCGACAACTTCGCCGGTCATGGCGTCGAAGCCGAACGGCGCGCTCTTGATGCGGACCGCATTCACCTGAACCGAACCTTCAAACCCCGCATTGTCGGCGATTTGACGGGCCGGCTCTTCGAGAGCCTTGCGAATGATGCTGATGCCGATCTTCTCGTCGGCCCAGGTCGAAGCGTGACCGTTGGCCTTCGGGGGCTCGTAACGATCGATCGCTTTGATCGCGTGAATCAGTGAGGCGCCGCCGCCGGGGATCATGCCTTCCTGCACGGCCGCGCGGGTCGCGCTCAGGGCATCCTCGATGCGGTGCTTCTTCTCTTTGAGCTCGGTTTCGGTGGCCGCGCCGACCTGAATGACCGCGACGCCGCCCGAGAGCTTTGCAAGACGCTCTTGCAGCTTCTCGCGGTCGAAGTCCGAGTCGGTCTCCTCGATCTGCTTTTTGATCATCTCGATGCGACCCTTGATGGCATCGGGTTTGCCGTTGCCGTCGACGATCGTGGTCTCTTCCTTAGTAACCGTGACGCGCTTGGCCTGGCCGAGCTGGTCGGGCGTTACCTTGTCGAGCTTGAGTCCGAGCTCTTCGGAGATCACCGTGGCGCCCGTGAGCGTGGCGATATCCTTGAGCATCTCCTTGCGGCGGTCGCCGAAGCCCGGCGCCTTGACCGCAACGGACGTGAACGTGCCGCGCAGCTTGTTCACGACCAGCGTCGCGAGCGCTTCACCCTCGACGTCTTCGGAGATGATGAGCAGCGGCTTCTGGACCTGAACGACCTTCTCGAGCAGCGGCAGAATGTCGGCGATCGCCGAGATCTTTCGTTCCGTTACCAGAATGTACGGGTTGTCGAGCACGGCTTCCATGCGCTCGGAGTCGGTAACCATGTACGGCGAGATGTAGCCCTTGTCGAACTGCATGCCGTCTTTGGTCTCGACTTCGGTCTTGAGCGTTCTGGACTCCTCAACGGTGATGACGCCGTCCTTGCCGACCTTCTCCATCGCATCGGCGATAAACTCGCCGATTTCGGGGTCGTTGGCCGAGATCGACGCTACTTGCGCGATCTTGTCTTTCGTGTCGACGTCTTTCTTGAACGACTCCATCTCGGCGACCGCGATCTCGACGGCCTTTTCGATGCCGTGCTTGATCAGCAGCGGATTGCTGCCTGCGGTTACGTTGCGGAGGCCTTCGCGAATGATCGCTTGCGCGAGCACGGTCGCGGTGGTCGTGCCGTCGCCGGCAATGTCGTTGGTCTTCGACGCGACTTCTTTGACGAGCTGTGCCCCCATGTTCTCGAACACGTCGGGCAGCTCGATTTCCTTGGCAATGGTCACGCCGTCGTTGGTGATCGTCGGCGAACCGAATTTCTTGTCGAGCACGACGTTGCGACCCTTGGGGCCGAGCGTCACCTTTACCGCATCGGCGAGGATGTTCGCACCGCGCTCGAGCGCGCGGCGCGCGCTTTCATCGAATACGAGTTGCTTTGCAGACATTTAAAAATTGAACTCCTTAGACGCCGGCCGGCACTTTGTCGACGATGGCGAGAATATCTTTTTCAGGAATGATGAGGAACTCGGTGCCGTCGATCTTGACTTCGCTTCCCGAGTATTTGCGGTAGAACACACGGTCGC
>JBEKRW010000067.1:0-10450 GCA_049517595.1 Candidatus Cybelea sp.
CTCAGCGCCGACGGGCGCGCACGTGATGATCAGGGGATCCATAGCGCTCACTGTGACAGCGCCCGGCGGGCGGCCTCCACGAACTCCGAATCGAGGCCGAGCAGCTCGGCGAGCGCAATGGCGTCGGCATGCGAAGCGTCGTCGCCGCCGACCTCGGCGATCGTGTAATCCATCGAGGCAGCCAAGGCGTCGAGGGCGCCCTTCAGATCGCGCGCGGCAGGAGGCGTGCGCAATCCTTTGAGCCCGCGAACCGCAAAGTGCGCGACCCCCGCAGCGGCCCCGACGCCTTGCAAATGCGTCGCTATCAAAGCGCAAGCATTTCTTTGCCGCAAGCGCTCGGTCAGCGCCACCACGAGTGCCTTTCCTTCGTCCGGCGTGGTCGTGCGCGCGAACTCGTCGACCAAGATCAGGAGCCGCGGGGCGAATCGCTCGAGGATCTCCTTGAGCGAGGTAACCTCACGAGCAAACGACGAGAGCAGGCCTCCCGAGCGCTCGCGCAATCCCGTCCCCAGCCATGCGATTTGATCGAAGAGCGCGATTCGCGCGTTGGCGGCCGGCACCGGTAATCCAAAGGCAGCGCACAGCGCAAGAAAGCCGCAGGTCTGTAAGGCGAGGCTTTTGCCGCCCATGTTTGGTCCGGTGAGAACGGCCGCGCCGCGCAGGTGAAGATCGATCGGAACGTACCGGCGGCCGGCAACTGCCAGCTCGGCCTCCAGCGGAAGAAAGCGCGCCCGCTCAAAATGCAGCGCGAATTCGTGCGAGACGACCGCTGCGGTGCACTGATGCGACTGGCAATAGCGCACAGCAGCGATGCTCACGTCCAACTCGCCCAACGCGCCGGCCGCCGTGCCAAGCCCGGCAGCGTGCTCGCGAACGATCGAGGAGAGATGCAGCCGAACGCGCTCTTCCAGAGCGGCCACCCCATCGAATGCCACCTCACGGCGCTCGAGCGCGCGACGCGAGCTTTCTCCGTACTTCAACGCGCAAAGAAGGTAGGTCGCCGAGTCCCGCACGACGCGAACGCCTTCAGGTAGCGCGCCGCGCAGCTCCGATCGCATCACGATGAACTCGTCGCCGGCGACCTCTTCGCGCCCGAGCGCGCGCGCGACGCGTTCCTGCTCTCGGCCACGCGCCGCATCGACCTCGGCCTGCGCTTGTGCGCACGCGGCGCGCGCCGCCGCCAGCTCGGCATCGAACGCGTCGGAAAGATAGAACCCCGCCGCTTCGTTGCGCCCCGGCGCGAGCGCCGCCGTGACCGCACGCGTCGCTTCACTTGCGATTCGCGATTCGAGCGCGTTTGCCGGAAGCAACGCGTCGACGCGTTCGAGCATTTCGCAAAACCGGCTCACTTCTAAAAAGCTGGGGTCGTCGAGCATCTCTCCCATCGAGGCGCGCGCGATGACCCCTGCGATGTCGGGTAGCTGTTCGAGGAGAGCGCGCGCCCCCGAGACCTGATCCGGATGAAGCTGCTCGGCTATCTCCGCAATGTCTCGGGCGCGCGATTCCGCGGCCGCCTCGTTGCCCGGGCGAAATGGCACGAGTTCGGCGAAGAGGCGCGATCCATACGGCGAGGTCGGCGCGACGGCGTTGACGAGCCAGTCGAAGCCCAACAGTTCGGCGCTTGCAGCGTCGAGCAGGTCGAGGACCTTCACGCGGCTTCTCTGCCGGCGAATACGTCGAACGACGGCAAGTTCGTTGCGCCGGCGACGGCCGTAAGAAAGGCCGCCGGATCGAAGCTGCGCTCCGGCGCAACCGCGCAAACCGTCGTCGCGATCACGTCGAACGAACGGCGACAACGAATGCGCAGCCGCGCAAGCGCTTCGGCGAGCGATCTCCCATGCATGACGATCTGCGTCGAGTCTCCAACGACGATCTGCCGCGCTTCGGCGGCTGCGATGAAATCCGCGGCCATCGTTGCGGTGAGGGCTCCGTCCACCTCGAGAACAGCGTCATCGGGATCGAACGCTGGAACCCGCAGGCGCGCGGTCAGCGTGGCGACGTCGCTGAGCGCTTCGGCTTCCGTCTTTGCAGCCGCAGCGCCACAGGAGACGACGATCGCGCCATCGGCGCTCGCCAGCGTCGCGATCCTATCGATCGCACCGTCGATCAAAACGATGTCGCTGTGCGCGGAGATCGCTTCGACGGCCTCGCGCAACCCCGAGGCCGATGAAGGACCTGCCAAGTCATACAGTCCGTCGTGAGCCGTTCGAGCGTACAGCAGCGGACCCGACGAACTTTCGAGCTGCGAGATCTCGAGAATTTCGACGGCGGGCGACGGCACCAGCAGCGGGCGTGCAGTGACGAAGAGCGTGTTCGGGCGCAAGCGCAGGCGAGGCTTCGGGCCGATCGATGCCAAGCCGACGCGCAATCCCGACCGGCACGCCGCTTCGTAAATTGCTAAGAGCGCGGTGGTCTTACCCACGTTCTTGCCGGTTCCGACGACGAAGATCGTTCGCGCATGCCCTTCGCGCGCAAGCTCTAAGAGTCTAAGCCCGACTCGCACGCGTTCGACTTCAGCTACCCGACATGCAGCGCCTTGAGCACCGCGAAGGTTATGCCGGTGAGCGAAAGCAAGAGCCCGCCGAGGAACGCGGCATTGCGCTCGGCAAATCGCCCCAGCCGGGATCCAATGGTGAGGCCGAGGCTCGTCGACGCGATCGACACGACCGCGATGACGATCAGCGAGATCGGCATCGGCACGCCGACGTACAGAATCGAAAACCCGATGCCGAGGGAGTCGAGGCTGATCGCCAGCGAGGCGACGATCAAGCCCGGCCCGCGCGAGAGATCGACCGGTTCGCCCCGCAGATCGGTGCGGCTCTCCTTCATCATGTAGGCGCCCAGTCCCACGAGCGCGGCAAATCCGAAGTAGCCGGCAACGTCGCCCACGAGCCGGCCGGCCAGCAAACCGAGGCAGGCACCAAGGATATTCATCACGACTTCGGCACAAGCAAAGGCGATGCCGATGCGAACTTTCTGCTGCCCGGAGACGCCGCGAACGCCGGCTCCGACGCCGACGGCAAAGACGTCGAGCGCCAGGGCGAGCGCGATGATGAAGACTTTGAGCAGTGCTGCGCTCATTGGCACGCTTTGCGCGGTACGCTGGTGAAGGTTCCTGCATGAAGCGGCGCTCGGCAGGCCCGATCTTCCTTCTCGCGGCTTTGCTGCTAGTGGTCGCGCTCGTTGCGCCGGTGCTAGCCGTCATCGCCTCGATGCCGCCCACCCAAGCAGTTGCCATCTTCGCCAAGGTTGGAGGCGATGCGCTGCGGGTTTCGCTGATTGCGTCGGCGGGAGCGACGCTAATCGCGACGCTCCTGGGAATCCCGACGGGATATTATCTCGCGCAAATGGCCCCGAGTCTGCGTGCCGCTGCGCTCTTCTTGCTGGCCCTACCGCTGGCATTTCCGCCGGTCGCCTCGGGTTTGATGCTCATTTATGCGCTAGGCACGAACTCGCCGGCCGGCTCCTGGCTGGCAATGCATGGACTGACGGTGCCGGATTCGCTACTGGGCGTCGGGGTCGCCGAGTTCTTTGTATCCGGGTCGTTCGTCGCCATTGCGGCGACCGCCGCATTTAGCACCCTCGACCCAATGTACGCCGATGCCGCTCGAACGTTGGGTTCGAGCGAGTGGCGCATCTTCTCTCGCATCGCCCTTCCGGCAGCGTCGGGCAGCATCGGCGCCGGAGTCGCGTTCGCATGGCTTCGCGCGATTGGCGAATACGGCGCGACGAGCATCGTTGCGTTTCATCCCACTTCGCTGCCGGTCGCACTCTACGTCGCCCTCTCCGCCTCAGGCGTTCGCGAAGCACTCGCGCTTTGCTACGGCTTCATCGTGTTGGCCGCCGTCGTGCTCGCCACCGCCTGGCTTCTGCGCCGAGGCGTCGACGATTAGGCCCCCGAACAGCAGCGCCGTGCTCCAGAAAAACTTCTATTTTCTCTAATCCCGTAAGCCAGACCGAGACATTCAATAAATGGACATCTCTGGGCTCTCATGTGTCTTCCATTTCTCACCTGTTGGCAGTACAATGGCGGTACATAACAGAGGCCCCGGCGACGCTGAATCGCCAGGGCCGATGCCAACGGAAGGTGAGTTCCGTGACCCAACCATCATATCTCGGTTACGCAAGAGTATCCACCGGCGAGCAGACTTTAGACGCGCAGAAAGACGCTTTGCGGGCCGCTGGCTGCGTTCGAATCTTCTCCGACGTCGGCTTCGGGCGCAAAGACCGATAGAACGGGCCTAGAGGCCGCCCTCGCGGCTTTGCAGCGCGGCGATACGCTCGTCGTCGCTCGCCT
The DNA here is from genome assembly GCA_049517595.1 of Candidatus Cybelea sp. Lineage (GTDB taxonomy): Bacteria > Vulcanimicrobiota > Vulcanimicrobiia > Vulcanimicrobiales > Vulcanimicrobiaceae > Cybelea. Next base: position 4,298 of record JBEKRW010000067.1, read on the forward strand.
CGATCGCCTCGGCCGTTCGATGCCGCATTTAGTGGCCACGGTGCACGAGCTGGTCGCGCGCGGCGTCGGTTTCAAGAGCCTCGCCGAATCGATCGATACGACGTCGGCCGCGGGGCGGCTCGTCCTGCACATCTTCGCTTCGCTTGCGGACTTCGAACGCGAGCTGATTCGGGAGCGGACGCGGTGAACCGGTCGGCCGACGCAAGGCGCTCTCACGCTCTCGACTCGATGCTGCGCGCGAAATGCTAGAAGGCGGGCACGGCGCTGCGCACGTCGCGCGCATCCTCAAAGTCGGACGCTCGACGCTCTAACGCGCGCTATCGGTTGCGATGAGGGTTAGCGGCTTACGCGCGGTGGCCCGGGTCGATCCCAGACTTCGATCAACCGCGGGCCGGCGCGTAGCCGCTAAGGTTTCGTGAATGAGCGTTCAGCGTGCGAATCGATCGGTTTAGATTGAACGTCTCATGCCTCTGCCTGGATTTCCTGAGCGACACTTTAGGAACGTTGCCACGTCGCGAAATGTTCCGACGAGAATGATCGACCAACCTAACCTTACTGCGGCGGGGGCGCCGCCTCTACCCGACGCCTCCGCCCGTCCATCCGGAATGGGTTCCGAATGAACACTCATAGCCTGCATCAGCAAACGTCTAAGCGACGCAAAATGATGAATCCGACCGTAGTTCCCTAGGGATCGCGGCCGGACGCACTCGCCTTTTGACAAGGACTCTCTCAGTGTACCCGTCCCGTTCAATCCTAACTAGCAACCGCCGCGTTCGCGTGGCAGAAAGCGAACGACACATGACGCGCAGCCGATTTGCTCTCACCCTTCCTGGCAAGCCGCGCAACCAAGAGGCGAGCCGCAAGCGGCTCGTCGCCGAACTCGAACGGACCGAGAAGTACTGCCTTGATAAGGCGCAGAAGGTGTCGAAAGCCCGCGCGATGCTCGCAGGATGCGACGTCGAGACGATCGCCCAAAACAACAAGGCGACGCGCGCGATCCTCACGACCCTGATCCAAATCAATGACCGGCACATTCGCACGCGCATCGGCAACCTAATTGGCCTAGAAACCTACGGATTAGACGACGAGAAGCTCCGCCTGGAGCTGCTGCATCGGCTGCATGGTTGCGAAGATGACACCGGTTCAGAAGATCGTGGCGCGCCGGTCCAACTCGCCCAGCGCGACGGACCGCCCGCCCTCGCGAACGATACTGAGGAGATCGACTGGAGAAGCGAGCCACGCAGCGAGTGCGAGCGGGCTGTACGCGCCGCATTCATCGAACAGATCGAGGCGCGGGGGTCTTCTAGCACGATCATGGGCGCGTGGTGGATCAAGTCCAAGCTTCAACATCTTGTGGATTACCGAGAGCGTGAGGCAGCCTCTGACCTCGCCGCAAAGATCGCCTACTGGAAGCGGACGGGGGACGAAGAGTCAGTTAGTCGCACGCGTAACGAGAACCGCCGGCTTCTCGATCGAGCACGCCTCGACGTTGCGGCGGCCGGTGTGCCGAAGGAGTTGCCGGCAAACGTAGTTCGGTTCACGCCCCGAGCCGTCGTCGAATCATGAGGTCGATCGCTAGCGCGCTCTACGCGCTCGCACGTCTCTTCGCATGGGGTTCCGCGTTCTCTCGCGGGCCCCGTGCGGTGGGTGGGTTTTAGGCGGGCGCTTTTCGTTTAGGGCTGCGCCTGCCGAAGCTGCCTGGCCAAGCTAACGCCGGTAACAGATCGCGCTTCCCCGTCGAGCATCAGGCATCGAGCCACTTCGTTCAGCGTATGACCGGTCGTGTAGAGATCATCGAAAACGATAATGCGCCTGCCTCTCGTCCGCTCGACATCAGTAATCGAGAATGCCGATCGAAGCTCGTCGACGGCAATCTGCTCGCGTTGCGGCCACGTTTTCCCCTTCATGGATGCGGTCTGCTTGATTTTGACGATCGCTGGCGGGGTCGCAATGTCGAAGGGCCAGCCCACGGCATCGAGCTGCGCGGCCGTCTCGATTATGAACCCTGCATTATCTGTCCTAGCGGCCGCACCGCGGCGCGCGTAGTTCGGAACAGACACAATCAGATTACGGTCTAAGAGTTCAAATAAATGATCGTTCAGAAACCCTAAGAGGACGCGCGCGAAGATCAAGCCCCATCCCCGCTGTCCTCTGAATTTATAAGCGTTCATCCGGTTCTCGAGGACGCCCTCGCGATATGAGATCGTGTAATTTCGATCGTACCAGCGGTCTCGGTTGCAGATTGGATTACCGCATCGCCCGAACAATACCGCCGGAGCACCACAACCGTCGCAGCCGCCGTCAGGATATGCGCGGCATCTATCGCAAAAGCATGCGAAGCAGATCGCCGGCGTTCCGGTATCGCGGTAGGCGCACCTACCGCATTGGCCAAAGCCAGCCGGCAGCGGATTCAGCTTCAAGAGGTCCAGGGTCACGCAAACTGCAGTGCCAGGGTCCTCTGCTGAACGTTTGCGCTGCGGAGCGCCTCGACGGAACGCAAACGCTCAATCACGTCGTCGACAGTGCGGACCTCTACCGCTCCGCGGTTTACGTAGCGTTTGGCCCAATCATGTGTGTCGACGAGCGATTTCAGTATGAACACGAGCTTGCCGTGCTCAAGGGCCAGGCGGGCCTGCATCTTTGCGCCAGACGTAGCGGAGGCTTCAATGACAACCGTTCCTTGTCCAAGCCCCGATGTGACGACGTTGCGACGCGGAAAGTTATATTTTGTCGGTGGAAAGCTCGGCCAAAATTGCGATACCACGGCACCGGACTCTGCAATTCTGTCGGCAAGATTTCGGTTTTCTGGCGGGTATACATTGAACAGCCCGGACCCAAGCACGGCAATAGTACGCCCGCCAGCATCGAGTGCAGCCTCGTGGGCGGCCGCATCGATCCCGCGTGCAAGCCCAGAGAGCACCGTTACGCCGCGCTGCGCAAGAAGACGCGCCATGCTGCACGCGCGCTCGAGGCCCTGATCTGTTGGTTCGCGCGTACCGACAACGGCAACGGAAAATGCGTCGTCGCCTTGCAGCTTGCCGCGGTAGAACAAAAACGGGGGCAGGTTCGAAATGGTCCGCAAGTTCAACGGATAGTCGTCGTCAAGAACCGTCGTCAGCTTGAGTCCCGCTTTACGCCATGCTGATAGATCCTTCGCGACTTCCTCGACCGGGAGGCCGCCAGCGAGCGATTGCCTGAGTCCGCGGCGGTTTTCCGCCGAGGCGCGTCGTTCCGTCAGCTCTCCCGACAGCAGCGTCCTGAGCCCATCTGGGCGCAGCGCCTCGCGGGCAAGCAGCGACCAATCGACTTGGTTCAGCCTACAAAGGGCCAAAAGCTGAACCACCCCACGGCGCATGTCCGCTGGGTTCGTCGTCATCTCATTTCCTCCGGTGTCAGATGGTGTCCGGAGACCCGCAGCCGGCATCGCCAAGGCTTGGCGTCGGGCAAGGCGAACACCTGTTCGCCTTATGGCGAGGCCGCCTCAGTTCAAGCGCAACACGGACACCATACGTCGATGCCGACGTGTCGACGTAACCGAAAGCGTTGCACAAGGGCCAGCTTGACAACCAGTCAGGCAAGGAGCACCCTTACCCCACGGCTGGCATAGCGCCAATCGCGGCACTCGGCAATTTGCAAAAGGGGGCGTTTTCCATGCGTATTTCTCGGGTTAGGACCTGCTCGATGGTGACCGCAGCGGGGGTTATTTTGCTCGCAGGCTGCACATCGGGGTCATCATCCCTCGGAACTCCGGCCTCAGGTTCGAGCACCTACCAAATCGCAAATCATGGCATCCTTGCGAAGCCGCTGTCCGTCATTCCGCAAGGGTTGCGACCACATGGGCCGCATGTTCGCCCGACGTGGTGGCGCGACGCGCCGCGCGCAGCCCACACAGTATCAATTAAACAAGTCGTGACTGTCAGCGAGTCCGAGGGAACTGATGTCTTGGATTACTTGCAGACCGGACGGGGGACGAAGTCAAAACTTACGGGCCCCACCTGTACGACCCCTGGTCAGGAAGATGTCAATGACATGGGCACGGACAAGAAGGGCAACGTCTACGTACCAAGTGGCAGTACCGACACAGTGAACGTCTTTTCACCCAACTGCGGCAAGGAAATCGCGAGCTATTCCGATCCCTATGGTCAGCCCGTGGATATCGCCTTCCCTCCGAGGGACGCAAACAGCCACGCGGTTAAGCCGGAGACTATAGAGCGCACGCAAGATGCAGTTTTTGATATCGTTGGCTCCAGCGGTAGCGAGTACGGAAACGTCGCGTTGTGCACGATAGCCAAGGGATGCGCAAGCGAGCTGACGGATCCGTCGGTCAATACGGTGTACGCCGGCGCGTACGACAGCGCGGGCGACGTTTGGGCGTCCTACCTCAATCAAGAGAACGTTCCGGCGCTCATCGTCTGGCCAAAGGGTAAGATGCCGGGCGAAGTCGTGAGCGGCTATATCAACACAGGCGTCGGAGGTCTCCAGTTCGATGGAAACGGGAACCTGGTTGCGATGAACCAGACCAACACGACTAGCGGCGCCGTTTCCTATACGTGCACCGTTGGGCCGGCTAGTTGCACGAGCAACGGGTCCTATACCTTCAACGGGCGAGAGCTTTATGGAAAGCTCGCCCTCGGGGATACGCTCTTCGACGTTGCCGACTTCGAGTATGGCTCCATCGACGTTTATTCGTATCCCGCTTTCACGTATCAATACAGCTACAGCCAGGGCCTCGCCCAGAGCCTGATGGTTGTGGGCGTGACCCTGAAAGGCGTGCCGATAGCAGGGAAATGAAAAAGGCGGCGGCCTAGATCAAGCATGTAAGTGAGACCGATCACCGGATTGCATTGATGGGAGAAGAGTTTGCTCCCCCGCCTTCTCGCGTGGCTCTTGCTCTATTTCAACCATGACGGTTCGTTATTCTCGCCGCAGATCAGCCGGCGCCGGCAGAGGATCGCGCTCGACGGCATCGATTGTTTGCTTGCGCGAGTGCCGAAGCCGAGTCGGTAGCAGCCCCAGCAATCATGGAATAAAGTACTGATCGATCCGCCAATTCCGTGGAACGACAATCGCGTCATATTTAAACAGCGGCGCTACACCCTTGCGTGCCTTTCCGATAGCAAAGCGACGGTACTCGCCATCTATATTTAGAGCAACGCCCGTGATCTCGCCGAGTGGGCCCTGCGAAAGATCGCTGTTTATAGCTACGGCCACCGTAGTCAGGCCCGGTGGGAGCGAGCTTGGTCCAGCTTGGAAAATTTCGGGAATCAAGTGAATCAAAATCAGACTTCCGGGCAGGTCTGCCAGGGAATCCAACCGCCCCGTTCTTGGCTGTAGAACCATCGGTACCAAAAACCCTGACGCGAAGGCTGAGAGTAGATTCCAGGAGCCATTCCAGGTAGCAGTCCACTGAATACCGTACGAAACCTGCGCGTTTGAGATTGACGGGCTGGCGGCCAACGACCGCATTTCTTCCGTTCGTAAATCAAAATCAGGCTTTCCAGCTGGAAAGCTCGTTCTCTTTGAATCGCCGTAGTAGGGGAACGCAGGAAACGGTGGCCGATACATTTCGATCTCCACATCCAGCCCTTCGAGAAACGTTCGGCCGGCGTCGTTCTTCGGCAACTTGGGCAAGATATCAGCGACCGAAATGACGCCTACATATGTTGCCGGTCGAGCGGGATGACCCTTGATCGTGGCAACGATATCCGCGGCTAGTGAACTTAGCCGCGGATCACTGATTGGTATTGTAACCTCGTAGACAACTTCAATGTTGGTGAATCGTGTAGTAACCTCTTCGATTCCGTGCAAAGACTGCGCTGCAGCGATTTGTAACTCACCCGCCTGTTTTCCCACCTTCCGGGTCTCACTACCTACTGCGCGCGTCTGAACCGCATTAGCTGCCGTCAAGGCGCCGAGCTTAGTCGCTTGTGCGCCCACGGTGCGTGTGGTGTAGAGATTCTGATCGACCGCGCTTAGAATGTAGCGCGACCGGGAATTGAGATCCCTCGCAGTGGCCAGCGTTGCGCCGGTTTTCTTGGAAAGGTCTACGTACGTGGCCTGAAGCGAGGAGGTGGCCGACTGAAGCTTTCCCTCGAGCGCAACGGATTTTCCAAGTATCACCTTGAGATCAGATAGCGAGCTCTGAAGTTGTAA
>JBEKRW010000068.1:0-17090 GCA_049517595.1 Candidatus Cybelea sp.
TTCGGCGTGATGATTTTCTTCCAGTCCGGGCCGTAGTAAATGTGCTTGACGGCCTGATAGCTCGACCACACCGCCCCGTCGTGGCTGCCCGCGCCGTACTTGGTGGCGTAGAACTGCCACGTAAGCTTCGCCTTGTCGAGCTCGTCGCCCAAGGTCTGGTAGTCGAAGCATGCCGATTGATAACCGCCGATCGTGCGCTCCTTCGTGATCCACGCAACTTGCGAGCCCTTTATCGGGCAACCCCAGGATCCGGTAGGAAGGTCGACGCTCCAGTTTGCCTGAGCGGCGATGATGTACTGTTGCGCGACGAAACTTTCGTCGAGCTGCGATTGGAACATGTGGTCGGCAAGCGCGCCTTCGTGCGCCATGTCGAAGTACGGCTGCGAGTCGCTGTGCGGCACGTAGACGTACTGGGGATATTGGACGGGACCGCCGCCGTTCTCTTCGTTATTGAAGCCGTTGTTGCGGCAGTCGGTACCCGGTAGGCTGCCCGTTCCGTTGCAGGCTGCGATGAAGGCGTCCAGGGAGTGATCGATCACGTACTGCCTCGACAGCGGCACGGGCTTCAGTCGGATCGTTTTGCCCGACGAGATCTTACCGTACTGTACGGTTAACGCGTGGGGATAGCCGTAGAACAGATCGTTGAAGCTTCGGTTCTCTTGGACGATGTAGACGATGTGCGTGATCTTCCCGGCGCCGGTAGCATCGAGCACGCGCAACGCCGCGCTGCTTTGCATGTACGGCAACGGCTGCGATCCCGACGCGCAGCCCGAAAGTACGAACGCAAGTGCCGTCGCTGCGGCGAAACGTTGGCTCCAAGGCGTTTTCATCTGTTAAAATCCGATGGCTTTAGGTCGTCAAGAAACTTTTTGAATCGGGCCATTTCGGTGTCGTTCGCCGGCCGCTTCTCGGTGGTGGTCGCCTCCTCGAGCACGATCTTGTCGGAAACGAAGATCGGGGCGGGGACGCGGAGAGCGAGCGCAATCCCGTCGGACGGCCGCGCGTCAATCTCTTGCAACTCACCGTTGGTTCGTACGACGAGCTTGGCGAAAAACGTCGAATCCTTTATATCGTGAATCACGACCTGCTCGAGGTTGGTGTTGAGCGACTCGAGGATGTTGCGCATCAGATCGTGCGAGAGCGGACGCGGCACCGGCGCGCCTTCCAGTGCGAGTGCGATCGCCGTCGCTTCAAAGGGACCGATCAGTATCGGGAGATAATGCGAACCGTCCATATCCTTAAGGATGACCACGGGATCATGGGTTAGGAGGTCGATTCCTAGCTTGTCGACCTTCATTTGGCGCATGCAGACCTATCCGACACCCTCGCCGGATTCTCTTGCCGAAGCATGCAGCCCCTCGCGACCGCGCAAGGGCAGGGCGTGCCACCGGCCGAACCCGCGGGCTGTCAAGTATGCCACTCTCCTGCGGAATCGTCGGCTTGCCGAACGTCGGCAAGTCCACAATTTTTAATGCGCTCACGCGCTCGGCCCAGGCGCTGGCCGCAAACTATCCATTTGCGACGATCGAGCCCAACGTCGGCGAGGTCGCGGTACCGGACCCGCGGCTGCAGGTCCTCCAACGGCTCGCGGGGGCCGCGCGGATCATCCCGGCAACCGTCCGCTTCGTGGATATCGCGGGATTGGTGCGCGGCGCCAGCGCAGGCGAGGGGCTGGGCAATGCCTTTCTCAGCCACATTCGCGAGACCAACGCGATCGCGATGGTGATTCGCTGCTTTGAGGACGACGAGGTCACGCACGTCGAAGGCTCCGTCGATCCGCGCCGCGACTCCGAGATCATCGGAATCGAGCTGGCGCTGGCGGATCTTGCGACGATGCGAAAGCGATTGCCGAAGATCGAGCGGGAGATTCGGGCAAATCCCAAGATGCGCGAGCACCTCGCGGCCGCGCAGCGCTTGACCGCCGCGCTGGAAGAGGCGCGCCCGGCCCGCAGCTTTGCGGCGGACTCGCCCGAGGGCCTCGTCGCGGCCGAATCGTTCCTGCTTACCTCCAAACCGATCCTGTACGTCGCGAACGTGGACGAGAACCAAATCGGCAAGAGCTCGGAGAAGGTACGGGCCGTCGAAGAGATCGCGCGCGAGGACGGTGGCCGGGCCATCGTGCTCAGCGGTAAGGTCGAAGCCGAGTTGGCCGGACTCTCGGAAGCCGAGGCGGCCGAGTTTCGGCAGGAGCTGGGGATCGAGCGCAGCGGCCTGGACGATTTAGCGGCCGAAACCTACGAGGTGCTAGGCCTCATGACGTTCCTCACGGCGGGTGAAAAGGAAGCTCGTGCCTGGCCGATTCGCAAAGGGACGGCGGCGCCCCAGGCGGCCGGTACGATTCACAGCGATATCGAGCGGGGCTTCATCCGCGCCGAGATCGTCTCGTACGAGGACTACGTGCAGTACCAGACCATGGAAGCGTTGCGCGCGGCGGGGCGCCTGCGCAGCGAGGGCCGGGAGTACCTGATGCAAGAGGGCGACGTCGTAAACTTCCGATTCAACGTATGAATCGAGGGGCTCGGCAGCGCAAATCGGGAAAGGGTAACGCATGACCACTGCCCTGCGCGAAACGGCGCCCTCCGTCCGCGACGTTTCGGTCTTCGGCGACGCGATTGCGTACTTTAACGAAGCCGCCGATTTGCTCGAGCTCGACGCCGGCATGCGCCGGATTCTCACCCATCCGTCGCGCCAGATCATCTTCTCGATTCCGTTCCAGCGAGATTCGGGCGAGTTTGAGGTGTACACCGGCTATCGCGTGCAGTACAACTTCGCGCGCGGACCGGCCAAGGGCGGCATCCGCTACCATCCCGGCGTGACGCTTGACGAAGTGACCGCCCTGGCGTTTTGGATGACGTGGAAGTGCGCCGTCGTCGATCTGCCGTTCGGCGGCGGCAAAGGCGGCGTCACCTGCGATCCAGCAACGCTTTCGTCAAACGAGCTGGAGCGCATCACGCGCCGGTACGCTGCCGAGTTGGTCGAGGTCGTCGGCCCGGATAAGGACGTTCCGGCGCCCGACGTTAACACGACGCCGCAAGTGATGGCCTGGTTCATGGACACGTACTCGATGCACGTTCGCCAGAACACGCCGGGCGTGGTTACGGGCAAGCCGCTGGAGATCGGCGGCTCGCGTGGCCGAGTGGAAGCGACCGGTCGCGGCGTGACGATCTGCGCGCTCGACGAGATGGCCGAAATGGGGCTGCACCCCGAACGAGCGACGATTGCCATTCAAGGCTTTGGCAACGTCGGGCGCTACGCGGCAAAACTCTTCGAAGACCGCGGCTGCAAAGTCGTGGGCATCTCCGACGTGACCGGCGCCTATTATAACGAGGGGGGCATCAACGTTTTCGGCGCGATGGAGCACACGTCCAAGTTCGGAACCCTCGAAGGCTTTAAAGGCGGAGACCGGATCACCAACGCCGAGCTGCTAACCAGCCCGTGCGACGTGCTCGTCCCCGCCGCGCTCGAAAAAGTTTTTACTCCGGAGCTGGCATCGAAAGTTCAGGCGAAGTTGTTAGTCGAGGGCGCGAACGGGCCGACGACGCCCGAAGCCGACCGAATCTTCCGCGAGAGAGGCATCGTCGTGATTCCCGACATTATGGCCAACGCGGGCGGCGTCACCGTTTCGTATTTCGAGTGGGCGCAAGACCGTATGGGTTACTTTTGGAAGGAAGCCGAGGTCAACGAGAAGCTCGAAGACTTTCTCCTGACGAACCTGCGCGCGATCCGTACCATCGCAAACACCCGCCACGCGACGCTCCGAACGGCGGCCTACACGCTGGCCATCGATCGCGTCGTTAAAGCCTCGCTGCTCCGCGGAATCTACGCCTAAAACCTATTGCGGCGAAGGCCGGCGGACCCCCACCAGGCGCGCCACTCGCGCGACCGCGTCGACGTACGTTCGCAATCGCTCGACGATAAACGGTGCGTCGGCGCATTGTTGGCCGGTGAGCTCCGTTTCGGCCTGCGAGAGGGCCGTCGCCAGACGATCGCCCGGCGTAGCGCGGTGCGACTCGCGCAACGCTACTGCGAGTGCGGCTATCCGGTCGTCGAGTGCATCGGCGAATCGGGCCAAGGCGTCGGCGCATGCCGGCGAGAGCGCCGTTCCAAGCGCGCTCTCGAGCGCAAGGTTCGCAAGCGCAAAGCGCTGCGTTGCCGCCAGAATCCGAAGCGCCCGTCCGACGGCGATGGTGTGCACTCGGTGCGGCTCGTGGCGGCTTCGATCGATGGAGTTCTCGACGGTCGTGCGTACCCGCCATGCGTCGGTGCGTGCCCGCTCGATTCGCTGCCGCGCTTCGTCCGACGGTGCCGCGTACGCTCGTAGAATCGCGTCTGCCAAATCGCGCTGAGCGTCGAGAAGATCTGCCAGAAGCGCGCGCGTGCGTTTGCGCTCCCACGTCGGCAACGCCAGATAACCGATCATCGCGAGGCTGCCGCCGGCGACGGTATCCAGAACGCGCGCGGCAATGGTCGTCGTGCCCGGAAGGCCACGCATGCTGAGCACCAGCACCACAAACGTCGTGATCGCTACGGTGAAGAGTGCGTAGTTGGGATTGAACGTGAGGTACGCTGCCGCGGCCGCCACGAGAACGCCGGCCACTTGCCACCCTTCGTGCCCTCGCACGAGGTGCAGCACCAACGTCGCGACGATTGCGCCGATCAAGGTTCCGGCGATTCTGGCGAAGCCGCGCAGAAACGTCGTTTGGAAGTCGGGCCGAAGTACGATCGCCGAAGTCATCGGAATCCAATAGCCGCGGTCGGCCTCGAAATGCCGTCCCAGCATCATCGCGAGGCTCATCACCACGGCCGAGCGCAAAGAGTCACGGCTGCGCCATTCGATGTGGTTTTCGACGTACGGTCCCGGTCGAGGCTTCGAGAGCAGATGCACGTTGGGAAGGCGGCCGCTCGAGAGCATCGACGCTGCCAGTACGGCATCGCGCAGGTGAACCCCCAAGTCGCCGGACAGCTCCGCCAGCTCGACCGCTTCGGCCTTTTTGGTACCATTCAATAACCCGGCGATAGCGTCGAGCTGCTCGCTCGCACTTTTGGGAAGGTCGCGCGTTGTCGCATGCGCGCCCAGAAGTTTCCTGATGAGTTCGGAATCTTCCAGCAAGCGCTCGAGGCGCGCGCGATCTCCGGCGCGCGCAAACGGTTGCGGATCGGCCAACACTTGGCGCGCAGTCGCAAACGGCGTGATCGGCGGCATTGCCGGCGAACCGGCGGCGATGCGGCGCGCGTATTCGGCGAGGTTTTCGTAGACCTCGGCTAAAGCCGAACGCTCGGCAGTGAGCCGCTCCACCGGGGAGGCCAGCAGAACCAGAACGGCTTGAATGAGGCCGCCGCCGAGCACGAGCGCCGATTGAAACAGCGCGTGTTCCGGCGCGAGTGGCTGGCTGGAGAAGAGCACGAAGGCAACCAGCGAGTTGAGCGCGACCGTCGCCGCGGCTGGGCCGAGTTGGCCGATGGTTCCGCACGCATAAGCCGCGACTGCGGTCGCCGCGATCACTCCAGGCGTAGAATGCGCCGCCAAAGCGCCGATGAAGCTGGTCACTGCCATGCCGAACGCCGCGCCCAGTATCGCGAGCAGACGCGTCCGATAGATTCCCTGCAGCGAGGTGAAGCCGGTGATGAAGGCGCCGATCGCCGCGGCGACGCCGAGCGAAGGTTTTCCAAGAGCCGCTGCGATCAGGAGCGGAATCGCAACCCCGATCGTGCAGCGTAATGCGAATCCCGGCTCGAGCGCCGAGCGATCGAAGGTGCCGGCCGTCGCCGCGAGTTCGCGCAGCCAGGTCAGCACGGAGGTTTAGTAAGAGATGTCGTTAGGCGGCGCGTAGGGATCGGGGTAGCAGTAGCTCGAGTTCTGGCAGCGCGTTCCTTTGTACACAGCCTTGATGTCGATTTGCGGGATATGCGTTCCGTACGTCTTGTTGATCGTGTCGATGAAGACATAGGCGATGAGCGCGTAGCCGGTGTTCGACGGATGCAATCCGTCGAAGCTCAGCATTCCGTACAAATACGCCAGCGTACAGCAAACTCCCGGATTGATAGAAGAAGCAAGCTTAAAGTATGGATCGGACGGATTTCCGCTCGCAAGGCCGTGGAATATCGCCTGAACGTCGACTAGTGGGACGTGCGAGGCTGTGGCGGCATCGTCGATTCCCTGGTTGATCGCGTCGTTGAGGGCTTGAATTTTCCCAGCGAACTCCGGAGTGATGTAAAAGTTGCCCAAGCCGCTTCCGGGAACTGCCTTGCACCCAGGGGCGGGCACGGCGCAGTCCAGGTCCGCGAACTTGCCGTAGTGCGCTTCGAAGTACTGTGTCAATTCGACAACGCCCTGAAGCGTGAGATAGCCGCACGGCTTTGTTACGGACGCGGGTACGCAGCCTTGCGGCGTTGAGAGATGGTACTCGTTTGCAATTGCGGTGACGTCTGCTTTAGTAATAGCGGTAGAGGCGCGATTTAACAGACACCATGCATACGTTAGTCGTGGGCAATCTTTAAAGCTCTTTGGGTTGGTGACGCGCTGAAAGTAGCCCGTCTCGAGAATGTTGGGCAGATTTGCGACGACTACATGAGCTCCGGCGTGCTGCAGCGTGGCGAATGTCGCCCGCAGGTCCTCCTCGGCTTGCGCAGCGTTGCGGTCGCCGCCGACAAAGCGCCCACCGCTCCCCATGTACTTCAGCACGTCGTTTGCGCCAAGCCAGACCGTGGCTAACGTCGGATGACGCGACGCCGCGGCGTTGACGTCGGTCAGGTTCGGGCCGAGTTTTGTGAAGTTTCCGAGCACCGGCCAAAACGTCGCGCTCTCGTCCGCGACAACCATGCTGAGAAGGCCGGGTATGCCGGCGATTGGCTTGCAGGTATCGGTCTGCGGCTGATGGAGCACGTTGGCTTCGTGGAGCGTTAGGCCGGGAATGCCGACATCGCGAATCTCGGTCGAGTCTGGGTCCATGCGCACGCGCGAGAGACCCTTTAAATGATAGCCGGCTTCATTGAAGCCGTCATTGTCCGTGCAGATGTTGCCGTACTTTTGTTCCTGAATTGGGAACTCCGCATTCCAATATATGATCTGATTGTTCAGCCCAGGTTTTGCGATGAGAGGCAAAGGGCTGGTAGAGGGATCGTACATCTGACCGATTGCCGTATCGAGTGGTTTACCCGAGGCCTGCTCGTAGAGGTCCGCCCACCATCCGTTCTCCTGGCCTTGCGGAACTGAATAGTATTGATAGTTGATGTAGGCGCGGACGCCCGTCGCTCCGAGGAAGCCGTTCGACTGATAGCCTGCCGTCAAGCTGTCGCCGACGCCGACGATATTCGAAAGGAGCGTCGTCTGCGGCCGCACGTGCGATGCGCGCAGCGGGAGAACTTGACTCGAAGTCGCGCCTCCGCCGCCGCAGGCTGCAAGCGCCGCGGTCGCGAGCAAGATGACGAGAATTTGAGCGTATGAGTTTTTCATGGTGTAGCCTCGGATACTTATAGTGGAAAGACCGTGGGCGAGCCGATGCCGAACTCGAGTTGAATCTGGGTTGCTTTCAAACCGCCGATTGCCAACCCACACGCGTTGTTGATCGCTTGCTGGACGGTCAGGCATTTGATTCCGACGACGCCGTCCGGCCCGAGGTTCGTCGGGCTGCCGCTATTGAGCACGGCTTGAACGAAGGAGAACTTCGTCAAGCGCTGCGACACGCCCAAGAAATAGGCGAAGAGGTGCTCGGGATACGGATCGGTCGGCAGATAGTCGCGCGCGCTCTGCGGCTCGAAGAAGAGCGTGGTCGTGTGCGTCGGCGTATATTCCAGATACAACACTTGCGGGAACTGCATCGAGTTGCCGGAGTTGGCTCCCGCGGTGTGAACGAGCCACTGCGGCGCCACGGTAAAGGTGCCGAACATCTTCGGCGTCTTCAGAAACGGCAGCGTGATGGCGACTGCGTAATATTGCGCCGTACGAACCGGAATGTTCTCGACTGGCCCGTCGGGCAGGTTGTACGTGAAGGGAACGACGTCGTTGTGGCCAGGCGCAAATGCGATGAGGCCGCCGCGCGCGACGTACGTCGGCGTGATGACGATTGGCACCGGGCCCGGCAGTTTGTCCGATTTAATCACGAAGAGCTTTTCGAGCATGAAGACGCCGAAGGTGTCCTTCGTGGCGACGTTGATGTTGCGCCCGGTTCCGGGGCCGCACGCCGTTCCGTTGCTCAAATCGGCGCAGCCGACGGGATTGCGAAAGCCGGCCAGATACACCGGCACCAATCCGCTGTTGAATCCTTGCGGCCAGTGTTGCAACTGAAACATGCTCACGACCACGCGTGTGGACCAGTTGAAGCCGTAACTGGCGGAGAGGTCGGTGCCGCCCATCAGCCAGCCCTTGCCGTACGATCCGATGTTGCCGTACGGATTAGCGGCCGAAATCGCCGCCGTATACGTGAACCTCCCGCCGGGCAGTTCGATCACCGGGCCGATCGGTTGTTGCGAAACCGGTGGAGCCTGTGCGACGCTGGGGCTCGTTGCCGCGGCTTGCCGCCGAGCCTTTTCACGAGCTGCCTTCTGTTGATCCAGGATATTCTTGATCGCGGTGTTTGCGCCGGGAACGATGGATTGTTGATAAATGTTCTCAGTGCCGTCGGCCCGCGCCGGCAATGCCGGAACGATAGTCGTAAATGCCGCTACGGCGGCAAGCACCGCGAGAAAGAAACGTCCGAGCATGCAAGCAACTCCCTGGAATCGCCGGTGACAGCAGTTATCAAATCTATCAGGCGTTTAACCAGAGGTTGGGCTTAACGATTGCAAATCCTTTTCTTGATGTTCGCCGCTCGTTTGACCGTCGCGTCCCGAGGGTTTTCCGCGTACCTCAAGTGACTTAATGATGACGTAGAGCACTGGTGTGATCGCGAGATTTAGGAACGTCGAGATGAGCATGCCGCCGAAGACGACGGTTCCGAGTGAATGGCGCGCGGCGCTACCTGCACCCGTCGCAAAAACCAACGGAATTACAGCTATAATGAATGCAATGGAGGTCATCAAGATCGGGCGCAAACGAGTTTGGGCAGCGCGCATGGCGGCTTGAACGATGCTCGCGCCCTCGCGGAGCTGCTGGTTCGCAAACTCCACGATCAGAATTGCGCTCTTACTAGCGAGGCCGATCAGCATGACGTATCCAACCTGCGCGTACGCATCTTGCGCCAGGCTAGGATCGAAGAGTCCCGGGATCGGCAGCAGGTGGCGAAGATTCATGAAACCCAGCGCGCCGAAGAGCGCGGCCGGCACGGCGAGCAAGACGATGAGCGGATCGATGAAGCTTTCGTATTGGGCCGACAGCACGAGGAAGACGAAGACTAGGCCGAGTGCAAAGATTATCGTGCTCAAACTTCCGGCAGCGATCTCGTCGAGCTGTAAGCCCGACCACTCATAACTCATGCCTGGCGGCATGACCTTCTGCGCGATCTGGTCCATCGCGGTGAGCGCCTCGCCAGAGCCGTGACCCGGCGCGTTGTTGCCGTTCAGTTCGATATTGCGGTAGAGATTATAGTGGCTGATGATCGGCGCCGTATCCACTCGCGACATCTGTACGAGGGCGGCGAGCGGTGTCATCACGGTGTTCGTCGCGTTCGTGCTGCCGGTGGGGCTAAACGGCGCCGGGGTCGCAAAAGGATTGACCGAGGCAGCTGTGTTGTTTGCGGCGGAGCCCGAACTCACGTACAAGCCTTGCAGCGAGGAGACGCGGTTGCGGAAGGGCTCGTCGGCCTGCACGTCGACCTGCCACGAGCGATTGAGATACGTGAAGTTGTTAACGTAGAGCGATGCGAGATCGACTTCGAGGGTATCGAAGATGTCGCTCAGCGAGATGCCGACGGCCTTGGCCTTGCTGCGATCGATGTTTAGTTGAACCTGCGGTGAGTTGAGGCGAAACTGCGTGAAGACGTTCATCAGCCGCGGATCTTGGGCGGCGGCGCCCATGATTTCAAATGCGGTCTTGGTCAGCACGGGAAGGCCCGCGTTGCCGCGGTCTTCCAGCTCGAACTGGAACCCGCCAAAGCTTCCCACGCCGTTAATGGCCGGCGGGTTAAGCGCGAAGAGTTGAGCCTGCGGAATATTCTTGAAGAACCCGTAGTTGACGCGATTGATGACCGCATCGATGCCATCATTGGCGCCCTTGCGCTGACCCCACGGTTTGAGCAGAACGAACATCAGCCCGCGGTTTGGCGCCGAGCCCGTGAAGCTGAAGCCTCCGACGTCGAACATATAGCGCACTTGCGGTTGGCTCCGAATGATCGCTTCGGCCTTTTGTGCGATGGCCTGTTCCGCTGCAGCAGCACGATGAAGTAGCCTTGATCTTCGCTCGGAATGAACGACGTCGGCGTCTTCACGAACATGAAGAGCGTCGCCAGCAGGGCGAGGCCGAAGACGCCGGCCACGAGCCAGCGGAAGCGAAAGAGCCGCGGAAGCTCCGATGCATACCAGTGGCGGAAGCGCGCGAGACCTGCGTTGAACCACTTAAAGAAGATGAACTGCGACTCGACGTCGCCCTTGAGCAGCCGCGCCGACATTACCGGCGCGAGCGTCAGTGCTTGGAACAGCGAGATCGTGATCGCAGCCGCGATCGTCAAGGCAAACTGCTTATAGAGCTGTCCGGTCGTGCCTGGGAAGAAGCCGACCGGAATGAAGACGGCAAGCAGCACGAGAGATGACGCGACGACGGCGCTCTGGATCTCGCGCATGGCCTCCGCCGCGCTGGCGATGCCGCTCTGGCGCCCCTTGTTCATCTCGATGTGGCGCGCGATGTTTTCGATCACGACGATGGCGTCGTCGACGACGAGACCCGTGGCAAGGGTTAGGCCAAAGAGCGTGATCGTGTTGATCGTAAATCCGAAGATCTTCATGACGAAGAACGTTCCGATCAACGAGACCGGAATCGTCACGGCCGGAATCAATGTGGAACGCGGGTTCTGCAGGAAGACGTAGATCACGAGCACGACGAGCACGATGGAGAGCAGCAGCGTGATGATGACTTCTTTAACCGACTCCGCAACGAAATCCGTCGTGTTGAAGGCGACGGTATAGTGCAGGCCCTGCGGGAAGTTTTTGGCGAGGACGTTCATCTCGCTCAGCACGCCGTTGGAAACCTGCAGCGCGTTGGCGGTTGGATACTGGAGGATGCCCAAGCCCACGGTTTCGGGGTTGCCGTTAAACCGCAGTGCCGTGCTGTAGTCTTCGGCTCCGAGCTCGACGCGGGCGACGTCGCCCAAACGCGTGAAGCCGCCGTTGGGATTGGCGCGAAGGATGATGTTGGCGAACTGTTGCGGGCTGGAGAGCTGCGTCAGCGCGTTGACGGTATAGGTATACGGCTGGTTCTTCGTCTCGGGTGCCGCGCCGATGCTTCCACTGGCAATCTCGGCGTTCTGCTCTTGCAAGGCGGTGACCACGTCGCCCGCGTCGAGCCCCTGTTGCGCCAGCTTGATCGGATTGATCCAAATCCGCATCGCGTACTGGCGCTGGCCGAAGACGCGGACCAGCGAGACGCCCGGCGTGCGCGAAAGATCGTTAACGATGTTGAGCTGCGCGTAGTTGCTCAAAAAGAGCGTGTCGTACTTGCTCGTATCCGACGTGAGCGCGATGCCCATCACGAAGGATCCCGAGTTTTTGCTCACCTGCACGCCGACTTGCTGCACCGTCGCAGGGAGCTGGCCGATCGCCGACTGTACGGAGTTCTGCACGTCGGCGGCGGCAATATCGAGATTGGTTTCGAGCGTAAACGTGCAGGTGATCGTCGAGGTGCCCTGCGAGCTGGTCGAGCTGATATAACGTAGACCCTGGACCGTATTGACCGCCTCTTCGAGCGGCGTCGTGACCTGTGCCTCGACCGCTTCGGGAGCGGCCCCCACGTACGAAGCGCTGATGGTCACGACCGGCGGCGAGATTTGCGGGTATTGCGCCAAGGGCAAGGTCGGCATGACGACCAGCCCGCCGATTAGAATGATTAAGGAGCAAACCGCTGCCAGGACCGGCCTGGTGAGAAAAACCTTCGTCACGCTAGCCGCTCCAACCGAGCGAAGTTACCCGCGGTTGCGCCTCTCGGCTAGAACGCTTGCTCGGCGTGGTAGGAGCTGCGGGAGAGCGGGCTCGAGACGACCTGATGGAAGCCCTTGCGCGCGGCGACCTCGCCGAGCCGCTTGAAGGTTTCGGGCGTGACGAACTCGACGACCGGCAGATGCTTCTTGGAGGGCTGCAGGTATTGGCCCATGGTGAAGATGTCGACGCCGGCGGCGCGCGCATCGTCCATAGCTGTTTCGAGCTCGGCTTCGGTTTCGCCTAATCCGAGCATCAGCGAAGTTTTGGTGTAACGACTTGGCGCGCGCCCTTTGGCGTGCGCGAGCACCTTGAGGGACTGGTCGTATGCCGCGCGCTTATCGCGCACGTGCGGCGTCAATCGCCGGACCGTCTCCAGATTGTGCGCGAATACGTCGGGGCGGGCGTCCACGACGATGTTGACCGCGGTGAGATCGCCGCGGTAATCGCCGCTGAGGATCTCGACTCGAGCTCCAGGCACTCGCTCGTGAATCGCTCGCACCGTGTTGGCGAAGATCAACGCGCCGCCGTCGGGGAGGTCGTCGCGATCGACCGCCGTCACGACGAGATACTTCCAGCCTAAGTCGCGCACGGCTTCGGCAACGCGCAAGGGTTCCAGCCAGTCGACCTCTCCTCGCGGGTTTCCGGTCTTCACATTACAAAAGCGGCAGCCGCGCGTGCAGAGATCGCCCAATATCATGATTGTCGCAGTGCCCGCACCCCAGCACTCCGCCATGTTCGGACAGGCCGCCTCTTTACAGACCGTATGCAACGAAAGCTCATTGACTCGCGCCTTAACGCGCTCGTACTCCGGCCCACTAGGCAACGAAACCCGCAACCACGGAGGCTTACGCTTTTTGTCATCTTGAGCGATGTCATCCTGAGCCTGTCGAAGGACGAAGGACGACAACAAGTCAACCTCTATCATGCGACCTGCTGCTCTGCTACAAACGCCACGTCGAACGTGCGCGACAGCTCGTCGAGAAGCACCGCTTTGGCCTCGCTCATCGGAACGCGACGGCCGCTCTCGGCCGAAAGCGACGTTATCCCGCGGTCGGTGAAGCCGCATGGATTGATCAGACGATCGTAGTCGAGGCTGGTCGAGACGTTGAGGGCGATGCCGTGCATCGAAACCATGCCGCGTACTGCGAGCCCGATCGCGCAGATGCAGTTGCGCCCGACCCAGACGCCGGCGTGATCGCTCCAGCGCTCGCCGGTGACGCCGAACCGCGCGCAGCAGGCGATCGCCGCGCCTTCCAAAGACCTCACGAGTGGCACAACTTCTCGAAACCGCTCCAGCCTTTGAATTGGATACACCACCAGCTGCCCGGGCCCGTGATAGGTGACGTCTCCGCCGCGCTCGACTTCGACGACGTCGACGCCTCGCGCGACCAGCTCCTCGCAGGAAAGCAAGAGGTTCTCGCGCTTCGCTTGGCGGCCCAGCGTGATCACCGGTTCGTGTTCGACGACGATCCACGTGTCGGGCTCGCGTCCTTCGCGCACGGCGTCGTGGGTCCGCCGCTGAAGTTCCAACACTTCGCGATACGGCCTCACGCCGAGATCCAGAATCCGTGCGCTAGCGGTCAAGCACTCACCGGAGCCTTCGGCTTGGGATTGATTATGTGAATCGCCTTGCCGTGCGAGGCTTCTGCCGCATCCATGATTCCTTCGGTGAACGTGGGGTGCGGATGGACGGAGAGGCCGATATCCTCGAGCGTGGCGCCCATCTCGAGGGCGATCACGCCTTCGCCGATCATGGATTCGGCTTGCGGCGCGACGATGTGCATTCCCAGCAGCAAATCGCTCTTTGCGTCGCCAACGAGCTTGATCAAACCCTCGCTCTCGTTCATAGTTCGGGCGCGGCCGCTCGCGGCGAGTGGAAACTTGCCGATCCGAACCTCGTGACCGGCCGCCTTTGCCTCCTCTTCAGAGAGGCCGACGGTGGCCACCTCGGGATCGGTGTAGATGCAGTTCGGCACCGCTACCGGATCGAAGGCCGCAGACTTGTCGCCGGAGATCACTTCCGCGGCGATGACGCCCTGCTTCATCGCGCGGTGCGCCAGCAGCGGTGCGCCGGTAACGTCGCCGATCGCGAAGATGTTTGGGACACTCGTGCGTTGCTGAAGATCGGTTGCGATGAAACCACGCTCGTCGGCCTGCAGCCCGGCGGCCTTCAGGTTGAGATTGTCGGTGACCGGCCGGCGGCCGACGGCAACGAGCGCCATATCGAACTCGCGGACCTCGTCTTTGCCGCCGGTTCCTTCGCCGTTGAGCGTCGCGCGCACGGTATCGCCCTTCTTTTCGAGGGCTCCGACCTTGGTGTTGAGCATGATTTCGATGCCTTGTTTTTTTAGAATTCGTCCGAGCGTCTTGCCGACCTCGGCATCGGTGCCGGTGAGAATCTGTGGCATCATCTCGACGACCAGCACCTCGGCGCCCAACCGCCGGTAGACGGTCGCGAACTCCAAGCCGATCACGCCGCCGCCGATGATCAAGAGCTTTTTCGGGATGCGTTCCAGCTTGACGGCGTCGTCGGAGTTGATGATCGTCTTCCCGTCGCGCGGCCACGCCTTGACGTCCACGGGGGCGGAGCCGGTTGCGATCACAATAGTTTGGGCCTTGATCGTGTTGCTCTCGCCATTTTCACGCTTCGCAACGATCTCCGTCGGCGACTTGAACGAGGCCTCCGCGCGCAGAGACTCCACGCCGTTGGCTTTGAAGAGCGTTTTGACGCCGCTGACGTTTGCGTTCACCACATCGTTCTTGAACTTCGCAACGTTTTCGCGCTGGACTTCGGCTTTGGGAACCTTGAGACCGATTGCTTCCGCGCGCTCGATATGCCGGATTACCTCGCCGACGTGCAGCAGCGCCTTCGTCGGGATGCACCCCCAGTTCAAGCAGACGCCGCCGACCTCGTCCCGGTCGATGCAGATGACCTTCTTACCCAACTGACCAAGGCGGATCGCGACGTGATAGCCGCCGGGCCCCGCGCCAATAACCACGGCGTCAAACTGTTGCTCATTGCTCATACCCATGGCTTCGCCCAATCGGGAGCGTTCCCCACGAAAAGGGCGAAGCGCCTCGCCCATATGATCCTGAGGCTGTCGAAGGAGAAGGGACGGGGCGGCTCGGCTGGTTTCGCGGGCATGCAGCGCAGCCTTCTGCGTTGGTACGGGCGTCACGGTCGCGCCGCACTGCCGTGGCGAACGGCGCGCAGCCCCTACCGGACCGTCGTGAGCGAGTTCATGCTGGCCCAGACCCAAGTCGACCGCGTCGTGCCCAAGTTCGAAGCCTTCGTCAAACGCTTTCCGGACTTCGCGGCGCTTTCGCGAGCCTCGCTCGCTGTCGTACTTCGAGAATGGAAAGGGCTCGGATATAATTCGCGCGCCGTGCGGTTACATCGCATGGCCCAAACGGTCGCGGAGAGCTTCGGTGGAGTGCTGCCTTCGGAGGCGCGCGCCCTACGGTTGCTGCCGGGCATCGGGCCGTATACCGTTGCGGCGATACGGGCCTTCGCTTTTAATGAAGACGACGCGCCGCTGGATACGAACGTCCGCCGCATCGTGCATCGCGTGTTTTTGGGCATCGAATATCCGCCCAAGGCGAGCGCGCGGGAGTTGAACGAACGAGCTCGAGCGCTCGTGCCGCCGGGCCGCGCGCACGACTGGAGCTCGGCGATGATGGACCTCGGCTCCGCTATTTGCACGGCGCGCGCGCCCAAGTGTTTGCTCTGCCCGTTGCGAGCCGATTGCGCGGCCGCCCCCGTTAACGCGGCGCACCTCGAAGCCGCTCGAATCGCCAGTGCCAAGCCCGCTTCGCCGCAGAACGCGATGCCGTTCGAGCAGACCCGGCGCTTCGCGCGCGGACGAATCATCGACCGTTTGCGCGATCTGCCGCCCGGCGAGCGGATCTCACTGCTCGACTTGCATTCCGCGATGCCGCCCGTCGCCGCCGGGACGGTCGAGGATCTTCGCGAACTGGTGGCCGCGCTCGAAAAAGACGGCCTGGTGACGCACGACGGAGAGTGCGTCGCCCTAAGAGAATGATGCGGCGTGCAGCGCATTCCGTTTCCGGCAAAGAAAGTACCACGTAAGGTCGCGCTCGAGGAGCTGGCGATTCTGGAGCGGACATACCCGCATGCGGAGACGGCGCTGGAATACGACAGCGAGTTCGAGCTGCTCGTCGCAGTGATACTCTCGGCTCAAACCACCGACGTGCGCGTCAACATGACCACGCCGATACTCTTCGCAAAGTATCCGACTCCGCAGAAGCTCGCCGCTGCCAAGCAGGCCGAGGTCGAGAAGATCATCAGGTCGACCGGATTCTTCCGCATGAAAGCCAAGAACATCATCGCCTGCGCGCGCGATCTGGTCGAAGGTTTCGGCGGCCAAGTTCCTCACGAGCGTGAAGCGCTGGAATCGCTCGCCGGCGTCGGCCGAAAGACGGCCAGCGTCGTAATGGCCGCCGCCTTCCACGAAGCCGCGCTCGCGGTCGACACGCACGTCTTTCGCGTCTCGCACCGCTTAGGGTTGACCGTCGGCACGACGCCGCGTCAAGTAGAAGAAGACGTCACCAAACTCGTGCCGCAAAATAAGTGGGGTGACGCGTCGCATTGGCTGATTCTGCACGGCCGCCAGATTTGCAAGGCACCGACGCCCCTCTGCGATCGCTGCCCCGTCAACCAACTTTGCCCTACCCCGCGGATAATATCCGCGCTCAAGCGAAGACAAGAAGCAAAATGATGACCAGGCTTGCGCTTCTCGCGCCCGTCACCGGTTTTCTGGTGGCTTGCGCCGCGTTTCAGCCGCCGGCCGAACAGGACGCGGTAGCAAGGCCGGCAGCCGCGATTGAGCCCGGTCGAGGCATTGCCGCTCGCCCCGATCGGCGCGCCACGTGGCTTTCGCCGGAAATCAAGAAGCAAAAGACCCTGTTCTTCGTCTCCGACGCCGGGACCGGCGATGTGTATCTTTATGCGCCGGGAACCCTCACGTTGGTAGGCCGAGTGACCGGCTTCGGACAACCGCTGGGCG
>JBEKRW010000069.1:0-10643 GCA_049517595.1 Candidatus Cybelea sp.
GAACCGCTTTGCGCCGCGGTACAAAACGCCACCATGCACAAACTACTGTTGGCGTACGGCGAGACTTTCGGAATGGGTGGAACCTTCCACGCTATGGAAGTCCCGGGCATTTAGGCACATTGCTTTGGGCGACCACCCTTTCGGCCATTCTTGCGCGCTGCACGCGCCTTTGCAAGCGTCGATATTTTGCCGGCGCGCCTGCCCAGATCGCCGCGAATCGTCCGGCCGAAGAGCCTATCGAGCAGCCCCGGAATGAATACGTCGACGTCGAGCTCATCTTGGGAGATTGTCGCTCCGCCGTTCCCGGCATACACTGCCGCCAGTTGCTTCGAGCTCGCCTCGGCCAGTGGCGCGATCTGCGAGGTTGGGATGCTCAGCCGGACGCCGGAGCTGAGTGCTAAGCGTAGGGCGTCGGCTCGCGCGTCATAGCTGACCGAACGTAGCGAGAGCATTTTCTCCTCGTAGGAGGCACGAGCTTGTTCGTTACGGCTGCCGATCAAGGTCTTTGCCATAGATCTTCCTCCAGACGGCCCAGCAGGCATCGATATGTTCTTGCACTACGCTGAGTGCGTCGCTCTTCGCGCGCTTACTGGGCCGCCCGTACTTCGCGCTTATAAACGCCACGGGCCGCAGCGAGATTTTCAGGAGAATGCTGTCCTTTAAGACGTGAACGTGAGCCGGCCCACGATCGTCGGTAAACACTTTCACCGCGTATCCCCTAACCTCAACCACCTTAGGCAAGTATATCTTAACCTAAGTACTTGGGTTTTGCAAGCTTGTTAGCGGCACCAGGGTAAGCCTCCCACGTCCGTTATGCCGACAATGTTACGTGCTTTATTTCCCCTGTCGGCAGTGGGGCGCAGAGGCGGCGAACCAACGTGAAGGAACGAGCGAGCACGCAGTAAAGGACGGTTGATGAAACGATCGTGCTTGCTCCTCGCCGCTATTGTTACTGCGACGCTGTTGGCCGCATGCGGCGGCAGCCGGTTCGCCCCCTCGACCTCGACGAGCGCACCGTTGGCTGCTAGGGCACATTCATCGAGCAGTAGTTATAAGCTTCTCTACAGCTTTAAGGGAACGCCGGACGGCGCGAGTCCGCTCGCGGGCTTGATCGAGGTGCACGGCAAGTTGTACGGCACTACGTTGAACGGTTCGAAAAACTACTGCTCGGCAAGCTGCGGCAGCAACGACTGTTATCTTGGCTGCGGAACTGTCTTTTCGGTGGATTCATCCGGAAAAGAGCACGTTGTCTACAATTTCAACGGCAACTTCAGCAGCGCGCGAGACGGCTCGTGGCCGTTTGCCGGCCTGACCGAGTACAAGGGAACGTTGTACGGGACGACGAGCGGCGGCGGCACCGGGGACGGTACCGTGTATACCATTACGACCTCCGGCAAAGAAAAGGTACTCTATCGCTTCGCCGGCGGCAGCGATGCGCAGGTCCCCGAAGCGACGATGATCGTCGAGAAGCGAACGCTCTACGGCACGTCGGTCTACGGCGGCGGTTCGGGATGCGGAGGCGCCGGCTGCGGCACGGTCTTTTCGATCACCCCCGCAGGCAAAGAGAGCGTGCTCTACAGATTCGCCGGCGGCAGCGATGGCGCGCGGATGTACTCCGGCGTAACCTACTCTGACGGCAACTTGTATGGTGCGACGCTCGAAGGCGGTTCGGGCTGCGGCAGCACCGGCTGCGGGACGATCTTCCAGCTGAGCTTATCGGGAAAGAAGAAAGTGCTGTACCGCTTTGGCGGCACGTCCGACGGCGCATTTCCGAACGGCCTCACCGCTGTCGCCGACGTCCTGTACGGAACGACGGAGGGCGGCGGCGCCCGCAGCTCCGGAACGTTCTTCAGCATCACGAAGGCCGGTAAGCTGCAAACGCTCTACTCGTTCCAAGACATTCCCGACGGCAACCTTCCGGGTGCAAATTTGCTCTATCTCAACGGCAACTTCTACAGTACGACGGTCGGCGGCGGAACGACCGGGGCCGGCACCGCCTTCGAGATCGGCAAAACGGGCAGCGAGAGCGTGCTCTACAGCTTCGCAGGCGGCAACGACGGCAACGCTCCGCAAGCGCCGGTGGTCGCGTTCAAAGGCGCGCTCTACGGCACAACTTATAAAGGCGGCGGTACGGGTTGCAGCGGCAACGGCTGCGGCTCGGTTTTTAGCGTAACACCCTAGCTCACTTTTTGCTCGGAGGTGCCAAATGAGTTCACGGTTGAGTTTGCTGACGCTCGCGGCGGCGGCCGCGATCGCGTCGGCGGGTTGCGGTCAGACGACGGGGTTGAGCGGGCCCAGTGGCGTCGCAAACGCGAGCGGCCGCGTCGCGCCTCCCCGTGACAGTGCCCGGCGGAGCTGGATGAATCCGGCGGCGAAAAAGTCGGATCTGCTCTACCTCGATTCGCAGGCGGGTGACGTGTATGTTTTTTCGTATCCGAAAGGCGAGTTGATGGGTACGCTCACCGGACTCTCTGACCCGCAGGGCGAGTGCGTCGACAAGAAGGGCGACGTGTTCTTCACGAGCTTCGCGGGGGAGCAGATTCTCGAGTACGCGCACGGCGGTACGTCGCCGATCAACACGTTGAGCAACCCCAGCGAATACATGGAAGGCTGCTCGGTGGATCCGAAGACTGGAGACCTCGCGGTGATCGACTTCGAGCCGTCGAGCGGAGGGGGCGGTGCCAGCGTGGCGATCTTCGCTAACGCGTCGGGGAGCCCGACCGTGCTGAGCGACGCGAATCTCTACCTCGGTTATCAAATCGGCTACGACAACAAGGGCAATATATTCGTGGATGGCGTCGACAGCAGCCGTGACTTCGAGTTCGCAGAGCTGCCCAAAGGCAGCAGCACGTTCACGGAGATCTCGCTGGGCGTTTCAATCACCATCCCGGGCGGCGTGCAGTGGGATGGCAAGTACGTCACGGTCGGCGACGCGAAGAACGGCAACATCTATCAAACCAACGGCGCGGGCGGTAAGGTCGAGGGCACGACCTCGCTGAGCGGTTCGGACGGCATCTTCCAGTACTTCATTGCCGCCAAGCGGGTCGTCGGCCCGAACACTTATTCGAACAGTGCCGGGATTTGGAAGTATCCCAAAGGCGGCAATCCGACGATGACGCTTAGCGGATCCGATCCGTTCGGGGCAGCGATAAGCAAAGCGACGAAATAGTTAACGGAAGGCTTCAAATAGACGAAGGCGGTGCGCATGCGCACCGCTCCCGTTTTGTAAACGCCTCGAGCTTAGCGCGGAGGGTTGTGCGACTCGGCTTTTTGCCGGTTCACATGAGTAACCGTCGTGGAATGCGCGCGGTCATTCATTTCACTCGCAGTCGGCTGTGCGTGAATGCCGCCGTGGCCGCCGTTATAGCTCACGCGATTGTACGAGTTGCGGTAGACCGTCTTGTCCACGTAAGTATTGTGGATTACCGTCCGGTTGACGTTGGTGACGGCGCTGTTATAGTGGAAGGCATTTCCATACCATCTACCGCCGACGTACCCGGTGCCGTAATATCCCGAACCGTAGTTGATGCCGCCGTAGAATCCTACCGAATGTCCCCAGTAGCCGCCGTGCCAATAGTACGCGTTCGATCTATAGCCCCAGTAGCCGGGAGTCCAGAGAACTCCGATTGAAGGCGCGGTTACCCACGCTCCGGATTGCCAGCGGTAGGCCGACGGTCCCGACGCCCAATGACCGGGCGCCCAAATCGAGTTTGGTCTGGAACAGGGAGGTTGCGCGTAAACGGGCGTCGCGGGAGGCGCGAAGGCCACGCCGATACCGACCGCTACGGCTGCCGGCGACGGCAACGGAGCGGCGATAAACGCGATAAAAACGAAAGCTGCGACCGCAGCTTTTAGTATGTTTATTATTTGCATGCTCTCTATATTCGACATCGAACGAAAAAATCAGTTGATCGCGCCGTGCATGCATTCGTTCGGTGAAGACGCTCCCTGGAGCTATTCGTTGGTCTTTTTGCTCCTAAAGCATCGTTTTGCGCGTTAAGCACTCTACCGCTAAAGTATTCAGAATACCTGCTTAGCAGCGATCGAGTTTAGAATTGCAACTTTACTGCACCCGCTCGGTTCAGCAAGAGCAGGAAAAGAAACTCAATTGAAAGTTGAACAAAATTAAATGGATTTAACCAAAACCGCGCCGCGCAGTGTCGGCGAAATGATGCTCGGCGTCGTCCAGCTCGCTCGCGTGACCGATAAAGCAAAGGCGTTAGCGCACGGCACCATTGGCGAATACAAATACGACTGCCCGATGGACCACGACTTCTTCGCATACCTCGGAATGGACTCGCAGGCGTTCCTCCAGATCGTGAAGGACGCGAAGAGCGATGCTGAGATCGAAGCCTACGTGAAGACCTTCGTCGCAAAGAAAGATCCTCGCAATCTCGAGGCCTTCAACAAGAGATGGCTCTCCACGGTGCCGACCGGCGAGTCGTTGAAGCACTTCGAGGAGCTGCGCAGCAAGATCGCGCCGAGCCGGACCGACGTCGTATCGTGGGCCGACCTGCTCGACCTCGAAGAAGGCCGGACGGTTGCCCATCGCGAGCTAGCACACGCGTAACCAACCCCTAGCCGCCTAACAAGCGAAAAGAAAGAGCGCGACTACCAATCGCGCTCTTTTTTTTGCGTCGCTTCCGTGCGCTGACTCGTCGTTTACTTGCCCAGGGCGTTGTCCGGGCTGGCGGCGACGGGCCAATCGCCCGCGCTGGTCGTCAGCTTGTCCGCCAGTGTGCTCCCCTTCGGATAGGCGACGCTCTCGATGACGAAGCTGGCGCCCGATTCAATGCTCACGTAGAGTTCTTTCTCGTTCTTGCTGAGCGAGAGCCCGAAGGCGTATTGCGCGGGAATTTGCTTCGACGGCTCCGTCTTTCCCGCCGGAAAGTAGTCGATCGTCGTCTCGGCGTCGGCCACGATGATGTTGCCCGACTTGTCGACTTCCAATCCGTTCGGGGAAGTAACGTCGAGCCCGAGGTCCGTTCCGCTGCTCGACCCTTTAGGAAACTCCAGCACTTCGGTTCCGACGGATGCATACAAATTATCCGACTTGTCGGTTGCGAGATACTCAGGGCTGCCCTCCGAGACCGTTATCGTCAGCGAAGGCGCCGTCTTGCCGCGCGGATACACCGTGATTGTGTCGTTTCCGACGTTGGCGCAGTAAACCGTGCCTGCGGCATCGACGGTTAGGCCGGTGGGGGTAACTACACCGTCGCTGATCGTGAGGAACGGAGAAGTAGCGCCGGGTTTATATGCCGTGATCGTGTCGTTGCCGAGGTTGGTCGCGTAGACGTTCCCCTTCGTATCGACGAACAGGCGCTCCGGCTCCGACAACCCAGTCGTGATCGAGCCCTTCTCTTTGCCGTTTACACCCTTCGCGGAGTAGACCGTGATGGTGTTGCTGTCGTAGTTGCCCCAGTAGATGAGGCTCTTGGCCTTTTTCGCATCGGGTGACATCCATCCGTGCGAGTGCGTCGCACGTTCGGAAGTTTGGCGGCGCATCAGGCCGTCGGCAACTTTGAGATTCGCGCGCACTGCTGCGTTACTGCTCGGTGAAACCGGCGAGCTGGGCGAGCCCGCGACCGAGCAACCCGTAGCGATTGCTGCCAGTGCAGCCGAAGGAATCAAGCGAAGCGTAGAAGACGCAATGGGGTTCACGAATGCCTCCAAATCGAAGTGAAAATAACGGTTCGCTGCGCTTCACGTGCGCAGCATCGGGTTCCTGGCTCGTGCACGCTCGGCCGCTTGCGTGCGGGATGCCAGCCGGTGGAAAGGCGTGGCGGGGCGATGCCGAAAACCAAACGCTCACTACTTGTCAGGAGTTCTCAAAAATGCGTTTACATCTGGGGCCCCAAACTCTAGCGGCAGGCGCGATGCTGGCGCTGCTCGCGGGCTGCGGAGTCCTTCGACAGGCTCAGGATGACGGCATGTCACCGGCGCAGCTCGGCGCTACGGGTCAGAGCACCGTCGCACAGCTACGATTCTTCGGCGGCGCCCGCGCGGCACATCCGTTCCAATCTGCGAGTGCGAACGCAGCACGCTCCTGGATGGCACCCGATGCCAAGAAGGCCAAGAGCCTGCTCTACGTCGCCGACCAGGGCGCGAACGACGTTGAGGTCTATTCGTATCCCGACGGTAAGCTCGAAGGCTCGTTAACCGGATTTCAAACGCCGTCGGGTGTCTGCTCGAACAAGAGCGGCGACGTTTTCATTCTCAACGGCAACGGTACGACCGTCGAGGTCTACGCGCATGGCGGATCGTCGCCGATCCGGACGCTCGATCTTCCGGGCGCTCCGGAACTCAACTGTTCGGTCGATCCGACGACGGGGAATCTCGCGCTTGGCGTGGCGGGCGGCACGTGCGGAAGCTGCTTCGTCGTCTTCCCCGGCGGCTCCGGAACGGCGACGATCTACACGCCGTCGGGTCAAACTGGACTTCCCGGCTGCGCCTACAACAACAACGGCAACCTTTTCTGCGACGCCTACGGTGCCGATGACGCCTTTGCGCTCTTCGAGCTTCCCAAGGGTAGTTCAACGGTGGGGACGATCTCGGTCAGCGGCGCGAGCGGTCTAACGGCGGGGTCGATGCAATGGGACGGCACGGACTTGGCGTTTGGAGCCGGCGCCGGACCAACGCTCTACCAGATAAAACTCTCACTCTCCGCATCGACGGGAAGCGTCGTCGGCTCGACGTCGCTGAGCGGCGCGGGTTATGTTTGGCAGTTCTGGATTACAAAGAATCTCGGCAGTAAGAAGCATAAAGGGCTGCGCGTGATCGGGCCGACCGAACTCAGCGGCGCTCCCGCGGTTGGCTATTGGAAGTATCCGGCCGGCGGAACGGCGACGCAGACGATCACCACCGGACTCTCGCAACCCGACGGCGCGGCACTAAGCACGAAGAAGTAACTAGCGCGATTCGTCATGCTGAGCGTAGTCGAAGCACGCGCGCGCCGAGCGCCATTGCAAAAAGCACGACCGAGGCTGCCGCGAACTCGGGTGCGTACGCCCCTTGCGTGAAGTCGAAGCTCGTGCGGTTCATCGGACCGATGTACCAAAGCACGAGGTAGGCGATTTCGAAGAGGCGCGTCGTGCCGGAGACGGCGCCACACGCGATCGCAAGCGTCGGAACGAAGATCGCGCCGGCTACAATGCCTTCGATGCCGCCGAGGTTGCCGGCGGCCGCCCAATGGACGAGCGCTCCGCCTCCGGTCGCGAGCGCCAGCAGCACGCCGGCGAGCCACTGCGCGACGAACTGCCGCCGAATAGGATGCAGCGTCGGATAGATAAACTGTTCGGTGCCGCAGACGGCCTCGCGCGTGCCGAGCTGCGACCACACGAGCATCGGCCAAATCCACGCGAGCCCGACCGCGATGCTCTGCGCCTTGGGATCCGCGAAGAGCTGGAATACCCAGAAGCCCGCCGCGACGACGTACCACCAGAAGCTCAAACCGCGCAGGAGCAACCGCAACTCGGCAAGCACGATCGCGCCGAAGTCGCCGATGAAGAGCGCGTCGACCAGCGGTTGGGTCAGGCGCGCAAGGCCCGACTGCCAGCGCGCCACCACGGCATTGCGTTTTGTATTTTCCGCGGTGCGAGCGGGCTTGGCAAAGCGGTCGAAGAGCAGCGCCGCCACGGCGACGACGCCGAGCGCAACCGCAAACCACGCCAAGCGCTCCGCCACGTCGCCGCCGGTGAATACGAACCCGTGAAACGCAAAGAAGTGGCGCGCGTCTTCGCCGCCGGCGCCGATCTCGACCGAGTTCAGCTTCGCGCGGGGATCGATTTGTAACAGCGCCGCCCAAACTTGGCGCAAGACGAGATTTCCGCCGAGCATGTCGCGCCACCACGGCACGTGTCCGCCGTCGTCCTTGAAGCTGAAGACCAAATACCCGATCCACGCAAAGAAGTAGAGCACGTTGCCCAGCCCTCCGCGCAGCCACGGAATCATTTCAAAGAGCAGCGCGATGGCGGCGACCATCGCGATCGTCGGCAGCACGACGAGCGCGAACGGCGCGGCGATCTGCCCGAGATCGAACCCCGCGCTCTCGCCGCGGACGAACTGCATCACGATCGCCACGACGAAGAGAATTGCCGCCATCGACCCGAGCACCAGAAAGTTGCTCAGCGCCTTCCCCAGCGCGTAATCGAAGCGCCGCAGCGGCGTCGCGGCGAGAATCTCGCCGACGCGCGTCGTGCGGTCGCGCTCGACCGCGCTCTTGACGTTGTAGAACGCGAAGAGCGAGAGAATCATCGAGGCCAGCATGGCGAAGGTGGCGCCGATCCAGGCGGAGTTGTAGATGCCGCGATAGCCGTCGATGAGGAACGTCTGGTAGCCCGCGTTTTTCGCCGGGACGAGCAGCGTGCCGATCAACAGCGTGACGGCGATGGTCGCGAGGTACTGGTAGCGGCGCGTGCGTTCCAGCAGATCCGCGCGCGTCAGCGCGTAGATCGCCCAGAGTCGGGTCACGCGGCGGCTCGCGCGCCGGTGACGATCTGCAAGTAGGCTTCTTCCAGCGACGCGTGGCCGCGCACCAGTTTTAGCGGATGCTCGTCGGCGAGCAGGGTTCCGTGGTCGACGATCGCGACGCGCGTCGCCAGGCTCTCGACGTCGGAGCAGATGTGGGTGGAAAGGATGATGATGCGCTCGCCGGCCATCTCGCGCAGCAGCGTGCGAAAGCGCACGCGCTCTTCGGGATCCAGCCCCGCCGTCGGTTCGTCGACGATCAGAATGCGCGGGTCGTTGAGCAGCGCCTGCGCGATGCCGACGCGCTGGCGCATGCCGCCGGAGAAGCCGCCCAAGGGCCGCGATCCGGCGTGCGCGAGGTTGAGGCCTTCGAGCAGCGTCGCGATGCGGGCCCGCAGCACGCGCCGCTCGATGCCTTTGAGCGCGCCGATGTATTCGAGGAACTCGATCGCCGAGAGGTGCGGATAGATGCCGAAATCTTGCGGAAGATAGCCGAGCGTGCGGCGCAGCTCGTCGGGCGATTTGGCGACGTCGCTGCCGTTGAAGCGGATCGTGCCGCTGGTGGGCCGCGTGACCGTCGCGAGCATCCGCATGAGCGTCGATTTTCCAGCGCCGTTGGGCCCGAGCAGTCCGAGAATCCCGGGCTCGAGCCGCAGCGTGAAATCGCGGACGGCGTGGACGGCGCCGTAGCGTTTGTTCAGTCCATCGATCTGGAGTTCCATCGCCGCATCTACGTCCCGCGGCGCCTGGTTGTTTCGGACGAGTCTTAAGCCGTGGCGGCGAGCATCTCTTTCGGATTCGGACCGTACTCGTTGGTACCGGGCTGACCGTCCTGCGCGAGCCAAACGATGAGCAAGATGTTTGCGATCGGCACGAAGCCGAGAAGCGTAAACCAGCCGCTCTTGCCGATGTCATGCAGGCGACGAACGCCGACCGCCAGCGCCGGGAGGAACGACCCGAGCGCGTAAGCGTCGAACGGGAACATGCCGGCACGCGAACCGCTCGATGCGGCGACGAAGACTGCGCCGACGATCCAAAGCGGGATGCTGATAAGGAGATTGAACAGCACGAAATACCAGTATTCGCTGCGGCGCGCGCGGCCGGTAAAGGTGGCGTACTTCCTGAACGCCTCGATAAAATAGTTCACAGTAGGTTCCTCCTCGGGTTGCAGAAGTGCCGGATATCCCAGCCTTGGACTGATGCTAGCAACCCGCCCGTACGAAAGCGTCCCGCTTCGCCCGGCCCCCTGAGGTAGCGCGGCGTGCTCGATCGCTGCTTTCTCGCAGTGTCACCCTGAGCGTAGTCGAAGGGCAGCCTGAAAGGCCCATTGGACAGGCGGGCGTAACTACGGCCGATGCGAGCGCAATCGATCGGACTGATTTTTCTACTGGCCGTCGCCGGGTGTTCCGGCGGCACTGGTAGCGGCAACGTGGGGACCAGCGCTGCGCCGTCGGAGGCGGCGACGGCGGCAGTCTCCAACGCGGCATCGCCCGAATCGTCGGGATCGCCCATCGCGGCTCCCACCGCTACCGCCGACCCGAATCTGCTCAGCGTCGCCAACGGCACGATCTTGCGCAGCTACTCGCCGGCGTTGCTAGATCACATCAACGACGGCTACCTCGGCAACGTCGCCGAAGGCTTCGGCTCGGAGTTTTCGTCCGATACGAAACCGCCCTTCGTCTTCACCTTCGCGCTGGGTACGCTCGCGCCGGCACCGGCGCATCTGGATCCAACGGGTACCTACGTCGTACAATCCGTACCTGACGCGAACGGTTCGTTTGTGATGGCCGGCACGCAGTCCGATCTGGATGGGGCGCGTTTCGTCGCGGCGGGAGCCGGCTTAACGGGTACCACTTGCACGAACGACGCGCCGATCGCGCCGTACGTCGGGCAGCTCACCGGTCGCACTTGGGATGCGAAATTCGCCGGCAATAAAGATGCCAACGCGGATACGATTCACGCCGTCGTCAACGAGGACGCGTCGATTATCGCCGGCATATCGGGTGAGCGTTCGATCGTTTTCATGCGCACGGCAAAGCCACCGCGCGGCTGCCTCGCGCGGACCAACGGCACCGGCGCGCATCACGTGCTCGTGCTCGACCAAGACCCGATTCCGTCGTTCTATCCCACCGATACGAACCCGCCAATAGCAGGCTACCGATTCGACGCAATCGGCG
>JBEKRW010000070.1:0-19218 GCA_049517595.1 Candidatus Cybelea sp.
GCGAAAACCATTGGCGAAGAACTGCCGAGCGAAGGAGTTGGAACGGTCAACGACACCTATTGGAAGGCGACGCTGGGCGGATTCACGCAGTCGAACTACTCTCAGGCCCTTGCCTTCCCACCCAATACCACAATTACACTGATGAACATTTCGAAGAACATCGAGCACACGCTCGACTTCGTTAAGAAAGTTAAAAAGCCACCGGCCAACTTCCCGAACGGTCCTAGCCTCCCAGTCACCGCCTCAGGCGGCAAGTTTGGAAAGGGCTACGCCAGCGGCGCCATCCTGCCGGGCAAATCTGTGAGCATAACGTTGGGGAAAGCCGGCATTTACTTGATCGGTTGCGCCTTCCACTATAGTGAAGGAATGCACACCGTTCTCGTCATCGGCAAGAACGCAACGCCGGGACCCGAAGGCACGCCGCCGGCTCGGTGAAATCGTCAAGACTCGCAATCGCTCTCGCGTTCGTTGCGCTCGCCGCATCCGCGGCGTGTACCAACGGCGGAGGGTTGGAAAGCACGAATAGCGGTGGAGGCGGAAAGCCTTCACCGTTCCCTTCGGGCGGAATCGGCGTCGGCATACCAACCGGAAAGATCGGTGTTGAAAACGATCCCGCCTGGGGAACCGTCAGTGGATACACGCAAGAACAGACGTCACAAATCATGGCCTTTCCGCCGGGTGCAACCGTCACGATTACAAATCTGTCGACGACGACCCCGCATACGCTCAACGTTATCGGCGTAGCCGGCACGCCGCCGCCGAACTGGCCAGGGAATCCTAGCCTTTCGTTCTCCCCAAGCGGAAACGGAGTGCTCGGCGCGGACTATGCGAGCGGTTCGCTGAATCCGGGTGCCAGCGTCAAAGTCAAGCTGAGCAACCCGGGCATCTATCTCCTCGGCTGCGCGTACCACTACATTGAGTTCAGCATGCGCGACGTCATCCAGGTCGTGGCCGGCGCAACGCCCGGGCCGACGGCATCTCCTGGTCCAGGCGGATACACCCCCCCCGTACGAAAGGCTCGGCCCGCTCTAACGCAGCGCGAGCCCCAACTGATCGACCAACGCGGACATCGCTTTACGCTCTCGTCGCTGCGCGGAGAGCCGTTGATCGTGACGTTCGTCTCGGCGCACTGCACCGACGCCTGCCCTTTGATCAACGCGCAGTTCGCGCAAGCCGCGCAGGGCATCGAGCGCGAGCGTCTTGCGGCCAGGCTGCTGACGATTACTTTGGATCCGGAGCACGATTCGCCGCAAACGATGCGCGAGCTGGCGCGCAGGTTCAATGCCGACCCGCGCCGCTGGATCGTCGCCGGGGGTTCGCGTGCCGACGTGCACGCCGTGATGCGCGAGTTCGGCGTCATCTCGATTGAAGGAAAGCACGAATCCGACGATCGTCACACGACGTTCATCTACGCCCTTAGTCCGCAAGGCAATCTCGCGCAAACGCTCTTGGCCTCGACCGCAACGCAGGACGACATCCTGGACGGACTTCATGCCGGTCGTTGGAAGACGCACGCATGAAGCGACAAGCTTGGACGACGCCGGCCCTTCTGCTGCTCGCCGCCTGCACCGCGGGAGGCATTCCTACCTCCTCAGGCGGCTCGGGCGGAGTAACGATCGACATCAACCTGACGCTGAGTCAGCCGGTCCAAACGCCATACGGCTTGAGCGGCGGCTTTACGCCGGCGATCACCACCGTCCCGGTCGGATCGCAGTTTCACTTCACGAACACCGATAGCTTCGCGCACACCGGCTCGTATCTCGGGAGCCAATTCACGCAGTTCCCCACCGGCTCCCCGCTCACGCAAAAAGCGACGACGCAGTCCGGCAATACGCTCTCGGGCGGATTCACCACCGGGGCCCTGCAGGCCGGTACGTCGTCGCAAACGATTACGGCCGACCGCGCGGGGACGTATCTGTTCGGCTGCTTCTTTCATTACGGCGCGCCGATGAAGGGGGCCATCATTGCGCAGTAGCGTCGCAGCCGCTGGGCTTGCGGCGCTCTTCCTCGTGCTGGCCTGTGCGCCGGCGCGCGCGATTCCGATTTTCGCGCAACGCTACCACTTGAAGTGCGGCCAATGCCACAGCGTGCTACCCGAACTCAATGCGTTCGGACGTTATTTCCGCTCGCACGGCTACCGGCTGCCGTTGCCCGAGCACGGAACGACGGTCTTCGCACTGCGCTACCAGTTGGAATACGACAAGGAGCCGGCGGCGGGGTCGCGCGAGTTTACCCCCGGCGGCATCGTCTTGGGCAGCGCGAACGTCGGGCCGATCACCGCGTATCTCCACTATGGCTTGGGAGCCGGCGGCGGGCCGGGCGGGTTCTTCCTGCTCTTTGCGGCCGGCTACGATGCGCATACGCAAACCCTCGTTCGCGGCGGCCTGATCGAGCTGCCACTCGCGCAATCGCCCGGTGAACGCCTCGACGATCTGCAGCAATACGGCTATTATGGCGCGCATGTGGGATTGAACAACATGCCGCTTGCCTCAAACCGGTGGGGCTTGCAAATCGAGCGCACCTTTGGGCACTTAACGGTGGACGGTGTCGCAGCTTTCGCGGCCTATCAAGGTGCGGCGTACGGCGGGAAGCCCGTGCCGACGGGCGAGACGACGTGGATGCGCACGCCTGAGCTGAGCGCGTGGCTAAAAGACACGCTCGTGCAAGGCCACCATGGCGAGTTCGACGTCGGAGGAACCGCCATGGGCGGAACCCTGGGCATTTTGCCGACGGGGCGTCTGCCGTTTGCCGATCTCTACACACGCTACGGTCTGCTGGCCCACGCTTCGTATGAAAATCTCGATTTGCAGGCCGAGCAATGGTACGGTGACGACCATGATTCCGACGGGCTGTTGACCAATCAGTCTTCCAAAGGCGGCTACGTGCGCTTGAAGTACTATCCGATCCCGCACGCGTACTTCGGCCTCCGCTACGATGCGTATGCCAATCCGTACATCACTCGCGATTTCGTTTACTACGCCGCCGTGCAGATCGCGCCATGCCGAGTCCTGATGCAAGAGGTTCAGTCGCCGGGCCAACACCCATACCTCAGCGGCGCCTTCACGATCGCGATTCCCCCGCCGCTGAAAAACTAGAAGAGAATAGAATATGCGAGTACTCGTAGTCGAAGATAACGCCGCCGTCGGCGACTCCATCGTGCGGATGCTCGAAGCGCGACGCTATGCGGCCAACGTCGTCACCGATGGTGAGACGGGCCTCGATCACCTGGTTAGCCGCAGCTACGACGTGGCGGTCGTCGACGTGGGGTTGCCAGGCATCGACGGCTTCACGCTTGCACGAAACGCTCGGGCGGCCGGAGTTCAGACCCCGATTCTCATGCTCACCGCGCGCGACGCGGTCGAGGATCGCGTGGCCGGGCTGGAATGCGGCGCCGACGATTATTTGGCCAAGCCGTTCGTCGAAGAAGAGCTCGTCGCTCGCGTCGGCGCGATACTTCGCCGCGGCGACCGACCGCTGCTCGGAGTGCTCGAAGTCGGAGCGCTGCGCGTGGATCTCGCCGGACGCAGCGTAACCTACGAGGGCAAACCGGTGGAGCTGGGAGCGACGGAGTTTCGGCTCTTGGAGTTCCTGGCCCGCAACGCGGGCATTGCGCTCACTCGCGCGCATATCGTCGAGCGTATCTGGGATTACGACTTCGACGGCTCGAGCAATATCGTCGACGTCTACGTCAGCCAGTTACGGCGAAAGTTGGGAAAACTCGGCGCACGCGGTATCATCGAGACTGTATGGGGAATCGGTTACCGCGTAAAAGCTTGATCGCCCGCACGGCGGCCCTCTACCTCTGCGTCTTCGTATGCGTCTTGGCCGCTCTTAGTATCGGCGCCTATGAGTTTGTGGCGCGCGAGTACGCCTCGATGCTCGCGCCGGCCCTGGGCACACCCGAAGGGACCGGCGCGCTGACGGCGGCCATGCGTCCCGTCATGCTCACGATTGCCGAAATCGACGCGCCGCTCGTCGTCATCGTCGCAATTGCGTCGTACTTTTTGGCCCGCGCCGCGATCGCACCGCTCGAGGCGGCGCGCGAACGCGAGCGCCGATTCTCGGCCGATGCCGCGCACGAGTTGCGGTCTCCGTTGACGGCAATTGCGGCCGTCGCGCAGGCGGCACGCGCGGACGCGTCGGATGGGAGTCGCGCTTCGTTCGAAGCGATCGCACGCAGCGCGCTGGAAGCCTCGGCCGTCGTCACCGATCTGTTGACGTTGGCCCGCGATCCGGCGCCACGCGCGCTGCAATGCGAGCCCGTCGACTTGGCGGCGATCGTCAAGCTCGCCTCGCGCGATACGCAGCCGCTCGCCGATGCGCGCAACGTGCGGCTCGACGTCGCACCGGTGAGTGCGATCGTCGACGGCGACGAGCGGCGTCTGCGCGAGCTCTGCGTGAACTTGCTCGACAATGCGATTCGTCACGCGCATCACGCCGTGCGCATCAGCTCTCGCCGCGCTGGCCGCCTCTGCGAAATTCTCGTGGAAGACGATGGCGACGGCATACCCCCAAACGAGCGCGAACGGGTCTTCGAACGCTTTTATCGCCGCGCGAACGACGGCTCGGGCACGGGACTCGGCCTCCCGATCGTGCGCTGGATCGCATATGCCCACCGTGGCGCTGTCGAGGTCGACCGATCTTCTGACGGCGGGGCGCGTTTTGTCGCAGCCTTTCCCGCGCGCGAGGCCTAGGCGCACCGGGCGCATAAGCACGGCGCTATGCCATTCCGATCGCTTCGCGCGTTCGTCGACGCGTTGCGCAAGGCCGGCGAGCTCCACGTCATTTCGGCCAGCGTCGACCCCCGGCTAGAAATTAGCGAGATCACCAACCGCGTCGTCAAGGCCGGCGGACCGGCCTTGCTCTTTACCGACGTTCAAGGTTCGGAGTTCCCGGTGCTAACCAACCAATTTGGAACGCATCGGCGGATGGCGATGGCCTTAGGCGCCCAGAGCCTCGACGAAGTGGCCGGACGGCTTCGAGCCCTCCTCGACTTCAAACCGCCGTCCGGATCCGCGTTGGAAAAGCTCACCGGCGCGTTGCACTTCGCGCCGCTGGCGAACGCAATTCCGAAAATCGTCCGCGACGGCAGCGTTCATGAAGTCGTGATCGAGCAGCCCGATCTCACCAAATTACCGGTTTTGACGACCTGGCCGCTGGATGCCGGACCGTTCATCACGCTGCCGCTGGTGATTACTAAAGATGCGCGAAACGGGCGGACCAACGTCGGAATGTACCGGATGCAAGTCTACAACGCGACGCAGACCGGGATGCACTGGCAACGTCATAAACACGGGCGCGCGCACGCCGACGCGTGGGGTAAGTCCGTTCCGGTGGCCGTCGCAATCGGCACCGATCCGGCGCTCACGTACGCCGCGACCGCACCGCTTCCGCCGGTGCTCGACGAGTTTGCATTCGCGGGTTTCTTACGGGGAAAACCGGTCGAGCTAACGCCGGCAAAAACCGTCGACCTGATGGTTCCGGCCGACGCGGAGTTCGTTCTCGAGGGCTATGTCGACAACGAAGACCTTCGCATGGAAGGACCGTTCGGCGATCATACCGGCGTCTATAGCCTGGCGGACCGCTATCCAACCTTTCACGTAACGTGCATGACGCATCGCCGCAATCCGATCTATCCGGCGACCGTCGTCGGCAGGCCGCCGATGGAGGACGCGTGGCTTGGCAAAGCGACGGAGCGCATCTTCTTACCGTTGCTGCAAGCGATGCTTCCCGAGGTTGTCGACATGAATCTGCCGGTCGAGGGCGGATTTCACAACCTCGCGATCGTCTCGATTCGCAAATCCTATCCGGGGCAGGCAAAAAAGGTCATGAACGCGCTCTGGGGGCTCGGTCACATGATGATGCTGACGCGAACTCTCGTCATCGTCGATGCCGATATCGACGTCGCGGATCCGCGCGAGGTCGCCTGGTACGTGCTCAACAATCTCGCCCCGGAGCGCGATATCGTAATGATGCCCGGCCCGGTCGACGACCTGGATCACGGCTCCTACAGCATCGCGTACGGCACGAAGATCGGCGTCGACGCCACCCGCAAAGATGCGTCGGAAGGTTATACGCGCGAGTGGCCGCCCGACATGATCATGGACGACCAGACGCGACGCCTCGTGAGCGAACGCTGGCGCGACTACGGGCTGGATACCATTGCGCGCGCGCTCTGCGCGAACGATTGGTCGGGGCAGGGACCGGCAGCCTACGCCCGGCTGATGAAATGAGAGCCGTCCGCCTTTTTTTGCGCGAGATTCGCATCGAGCACACGCTCTTTGCGTTGCCCTTTGCCTACGTGGGCGCCATCCTGGCGGCGCGCGGTCTTCCAACGCTGGCGCAACTTGGGTGGATTACGCTGGCCGTGCTGGGTGCTCGAACGGCGGCGATGGCCGCCAACCGCTTTCTCGATCGCGAAATCGACGCCCGCAACCCGCGCACGGCACGCCGCGCGCTGGCGAGCGGTACGCTGCCTCCCTCGGCGATGCTGTGGGCAACCGTCGCCGGGCTCAGCATTCTTTTATGGGCGGCATGGATGCTCAATCCATTATGCTTGAAGCTTTTGCCGATTGCCGTCATCTTATTGCTGATGTACCCGCTGTGCAAGCGTTTCACGTGGCTCACGCATTTCGTGCTGGGCGCGGTCGATGGCTTGGCCCCGCTGGGAGCCTACGTCGCCATCGCCGGGAAGATCACGCTGCCCGCTCTCGCGCTCTTCGCGGCGGTTACGATCTGGGTGGCGGGCTTCGACATCATCTATGCGCTCATGGACTTGAACGTCGACCGCGACCAAGGCATTTCGTCGTTGCCG
This sequence comes from Candidatus Cybelea sp., assembly GCA_049517595.1. GTDB lineage: Bacteria > Vulcanimicrobiota > Vulcanimicrobiia > Vulcanimicrobiales > Vulcanimicrobiaceae > Cybelea. The sequence goes on from JBEKRW010000070.1 coordinate 6,815, forward strand.
GCACGCTTTGGAGAGCGCAGCGGACGGTTCGTGCCGATCCTGCTGCATCTCGCGATGCTTGCGCTGCTCACCGGAGCCGGAGTCCTCGACGGCGCCGGCCGTCCATACTATCTCGGCATAGCAGCGCTGGCGATTCTCATCCTGTATGAAGAGTATCTCTTTCGCAGCGGCGCCAACTTGTTCGTGATCAACGAACGGGTCTTTCTGTCGAACATGGCGTTTTCAGTCGTCTTCTTGCTGACGACTTTGGGAGCGTACCGGTGAAGCGCCGCGCGTTTATCGTCGCCGGAGCAGCGGCCGCCGCGGGCACGGCGCGCGCGACGGCGCAGACCATTCCGGGCCAGCCAATCAATCCCCTGAACCAACAGTTCTTGCCGCAGCTCACCATCGCGGTCAACGTCACGCTCAGCGGCGCCTTGGGGAAGTACGGCCAGGAGGTCGTCAAAGGCGTTCAGGCCGCCGTCGACGAGCAGAATCGCTTTAACGCACAGATCTCTCACGTCTGGGGATGGCGCGCCCTCGACGACCGGAACGACCCGGGCCTTGCGGGTTCCAACGCCAACGTCGCGGCCGCCGACTCGACAGTGATTGGACTCGTCGGCAATCTCACCGCCCCGATGACGCTGGCGGCGCTTTCGCACTACGCGAATACCGGTTTCGCCGTCATCGTACCGACCGTTACCGCCGATTCGGTTACCAACCGCGGCTATCACAACGTGTACCGTCTGCCGGCCAAGGACAGCCAGTCGGGACGTCTTTTTGCAGACGCAGCGCTCGAAGGTAAGCGCGGCGTTCCGGCGATCGCCGTCGCGTTCGACGGCGATTATGGTTACGACGTCGCGCGCGGCTTCGTCACGGCCGCGCAGTCGAACCACCACGCTGCGGACGTCTTGCTCTTTCCGGCGGCCAAAACCGATCCGGCGCAAGCCGCGCGAACCGTGCTGGACCGCAGTCCGGGCTACGTCTTTCTAGCCGGAAAGACGAACGAGATGGGGCCGGTCGCCGAAGCGCTACGCCTCGCCGGGTACACCGGTGAGTTCGGCGCAGCCGACGGATTCTATAACAGCGATACGATTACGAGATACGCAAAGACGCTCGACGGTGCGTACGTTGCATCGCCGATGCCGCCGCTCGATCGCATTCCCAGCGCAGCGCAGCTCGTTACCGATTTTCAGCGTGAGGTCACGCAAATCACGACGTTTTCCGCTTACGGTTACGCGGCGGCGCAGCTCATGATTGCGGCTTCGCAGCGCGGCTCGGCATCCACCCGTTCGGCGCTCCTCATCGAGCTGCAGCGCGGCGGCACGTTCACCGCGCTGATCGGGCAGTTCGCTTTCAACGTCAGCGGCGATCCGCTGATTCCCAACATCTATCTCTACGCCATCGGCGCCGACGGATTCAAGTACCTTCGGCCTGCCGTGCGAACCGGTTTTGTTCTGTAACTAGCTCGGGAGCCAAGACCCGTAGGGCCGCCGGGAGTATCTCGAATTGGGCCGGCGTCGTTCCGGCGGGCTCTCCGTCGGCGGTGATCCGGTGCCGGCGCGGGGTTCTTACCAAAAACGTGGTCGAACGAAAGGTGCTCACGCCTTGGGCCGATCGTCCTTGGCGAGCGATGATTGCGGCGAGAACCTGGATCGCCGGCCACAGCCCTGCGCCCTCGACGGCGTAGAGGTCGAGCCAGCCGTCGTCGATTGCCGCATCCTCGACGGTGATGAAGCCGCCGAAACTCTGACCGTTCGCGACCGTAAGCTGGACGGTTCTTAGGCTCGCGCACTTGCCGTCGTAGGCGATTTCGGCGCGGAATGGGCGGGCGAATCGAACCGCTCGCAGCACGCTTAATGCGACCGCACCGAATCCGAAACGCTGCTTGTCCGCCGATTTCTGCAACCGTGCAATCCGGCTCGAGATGCCCACGCTCGCCTCGGTCGCGTAATATGCGCCGTTGACGCGCGCCACGTCAATCCGACGAGTCTTGCCCGACGCAATCAACGCGCATGCGGCAGCGAGGTCGAATGGAATCGCGAGCGTGCGGGCAAGGTCGTTGAAGGTGCCCAGCGGGACGATCCCGAGCGGCACGTCGAGCTCGATGGCGCGGGAGATGTAGCGTGCAATCGTGCCGTCACCCCCGGCGACGACGACGGCATCGATGTGTCCGCCCGCAGCGCTTTCGGCGACGGACTCGATTCCGTTGCGGGTGAGTTCCTCGCGCACGGCCGCGCCGAGGCGGCGCCCGCGCCGCGAGCGCGGATTGACGAAGAGCAAGACGCGCATCGCTTACCGGCGGGACGCTATCAGAAGCATGAGCAACCTGATTGCCGACCACGCCGCGATGCCGCCAATAATTACCGTGCCGCCGATCATCGCGAAGTACCCCAGGGTGATGCCCGTTTGCGTCACCGGATCGACATAACCGATCGCCTTTTCAGAGATGCTCAAGTTTTCGTAGACGCCGTGGAAGACAAACCAAACGATCGCGGCAGCCGGCGCGGACAATGCGAGCATCGTCAGATAATGTTGCAGCAGCTCCTTCCGACGATTCACGAGGAGCCTGTAGGGTAATGGCCATTTTGGGATTCGTCGCCGGACTTTGTTCGAAGACGAGGCGCGATGAGGGAGCGAAGCCGTAGCTTCGTGACCGAAGAGCAACGAAGTACTCGGACAAAAGACGGCACGAAGACGGAAATGCGCCATAACCCTACGGGCTCCTAGACAGAGCTTCGCCGTACTGCGCCGACGTGGCCCTCTTCGAGATGCACTCCCTCAAGCGCCGGCCCAGGCCGCATAACCCGATGCCCGAGTCTCGCTATGAGGTGCTCGCGCTCTTCACGGGCGCGATGATCGGCGCGTCGCTTTGCATCATGTCGACGGGCGCGCTCATGCCCTTCTTTAAATCGGCCCTCAATCTGGATCAGGGGCAACTTGGATGGCTGCTCTCCGTTCAGTTCATGGGATCGGTCGCGATGACGTCGGTAGCCGGCCTGCTTACCGACCGCTTCGGCGACAAGGCAATGGTCCGTTGGACCGGGATACTGATGGCCCTATCGCTCGTCGCAGCCTCCCTGGTCGCGAACTTTTTGTGGCTGCTGGCCTGCCTACTCGTCTATGGAATCGGCTACGCCGCGGTAACGCCTGCCGGCAGCCACGCCATCATCTACTTTTTCAAAAAGGCCGATCGCGGTCTCGCCATGGGCATTCGCCAGTGCGGCGTGCCGATCGCCGGGAGGCCCTCGCCACCGCTGGAATCCTCACGTTCGTCGCGAGCGTCATCGCTTCGCAGTTCTATCGCGAGCCGCGCGAGCTGGAAGGCGAGCGCGTCTCGCTGCGTACGATGTTGGCCGACATGGTCCAGATCGCGAGGGAGTCTCGTCTCATCCTGCTGACGCTTGCCTCAATGATTTTGGTCGCCGGCCAGCTCGCCCTGATTGGATTTCTCACGCTGACGCTGGTGCACCGTGCCGGTTATCCGTTGAGCTTAGCGCTGGAGCTTTTCACGCTTTCGCAAGTGGCGGCGATCTTCGGTAGGCTCTCGTGGGGATGGTTGAGCGATCATCTGTTTGCGGGAAGCCGTGCGCTGCCGCTTGCAACGGTCTGCGTGCTGGTCGCCGCAATCGCGTTTGCGTTCGCTTCGGTCACGGCGGGAACGCCCGTGTGGTGGGCAGCGTTCTTGGCTGCCGCTTTAGGTTTTACTGCAGAAGGCTGGCTCGGCGTAAGCGTTATCGGATTTGCAGAGATCGGCGGCGAGGAACACTCGGGCAGCGCGCTTGGCGTCGGCCTGACGTGGACGTTGCTCGCGGCGTTTGTAACGCCGGCGCTCTTCGGAGCGCTCGCGCAAGTCCACGGTTTCGACGTCGCCTGGCGTTGCTTGGCGCTTCTTCAGGTGCTCGGCGTCGTGCCCGCGTTACTCGCCAGCCGCAGCGTCATCCCGCCGGCTTCCGGAGATACCGTCTAATCGCCGACGCCTTCTATTATCGGTCTTAAGCAGTCAGTAACTATTTCCCGGCGCCGGCGTTAAGAAACAAATTAACTACGTTATCAACGTCGTGCTCTTTCCCCCATTACTGGTAGTTTGCCGTTTGTTACCCTGGCAGCATACGTACGCCGCATTAAAATATGGAAGGTGGTACAATGCGCGGTTTAGTTTCAAACGTCATCGTTGTCTTCACGGCAATGTGCGCGCTGGCGGGATGCGGAGGGGCGGGCGGCTCCTTGGCTACCCCGCAAACATCGCAAAATTCAAAGGCCCCAACCGCAGAGGCTGCAGCCCGTCTTCGGATGGCAACCTTGGTGCGGACCAAGATCAAACACATCTTCGTGATCGTTCAAGAGAACCACACCTTCGACCAACTCTTTGGGCTCTATCCTGCCATGAACGGCAATACCGTCGAGAACCTCAGCACGGCTCTGGCCCAAGACGTGGACTGCCAATACGATACTGAAACGGGGAGCTGTCAGCGTCCCTTTTTGATTTCGACAAATAAGAACAGTCCGAACTATGTTGCGGATGCGCCCGATATCAACGGCGGCGACAATAGCCGTTTCGGTCAAGAAGTGGCGATCGACCGCGGCAAGATGGACGATTTTCTAGTAGAGGACGAAGCCGGGCAGCCGGTACTCGGGCCGACGCCAACCCCCCAACAGGTCGAGCAGCATAATGAGGACCTCGCCATCGAGGGCGTCTATGATTGCGATGCCGTCCCGTACCTCTGGGACTACGCGCAGAACTTCGCACTCTTCGATCACTACTTCCAGGCTGGAACCGGACCCTCGTCGCCTTCTAACGTTCAGCTCTTCGCCGGCCAAATCGGACAGACGGAGGCCGCAGCGGGCGAAGGCACGCTCTCCGAGTACTACAGCGGCGGCTATACCGACGGCGTCCCACTCTCAAACGACGACAATCCGCCTGCATCGGAGCTGCCGTTTAGCGTTACGTCGTACACCGGAGACAGCGGCACGTTCCAAAGTTACGCAACGATGCCGATATTGCTTAGCCCGAGGGAGAACCGAGTAGCGAAGAGATCGAGAGTCGTCGGTTACGAGGGTCGCGACATCGCTAAGGAAGCGGCCGTCAACCGCCCCTCTTACCCATGGGCGTGGTACGAAGAGGGACTATACAACTCCAACGCGGGCTTCGTCGCGCATCATGCCGCGCCGCTCTACTTCGACTATATCAATAATGCAAACTCGGCGTACGCAAGCCAACAGACGCTGCGCGACAACACGGAAAGCAACGGTTTGATCTCAGATATCAGTTCGGGAAAGCTGCCGAAAAGGGGAGTTTTCTGGGTGAAAGGCGGGGTGAAGAATACATATGGATTGGCGCCGGCCGACCCAATTTTCACCGACAACACAGGCGGCAAAGACTATTATGTCGGTGATGACGATCACCCGGGCAGCGGGGACGCGGATCATCAAGTAGCCCAAGCCTATCTCGCCGAAATGATCAATGCCATTGCGAAGAGCAAATACTGGAAGGACTCGGTCATCCTGGTGACGTGGGACGACAGCGGAGGCTTCTTCGACCACTTAGCGCCGACGGAAGTAGGAAGCACCTGCCCACAGGATCGGAGCGGACCGGAAGAGGGATACTCGTGTGGCGAAGGCGTTCGCGTACCAATGTTGGTGATCTCGCCGTTTGCCAAGACCGATGCCGTCGTCAACGATTTCACCGATCACGGATCGGTCTCAAAGTTCATCGAATCGGTCTTCGCTTTGCCGACGTTCGCATCGCTACCGGATGAAGCTAAGGGCGTCAAGGCAGGCTTGTCGCCGGCCGACGGAGATCAAGCAACCTCGAATTTGTTCGACGCGCTCGATGAAAGTAAGCTGGAAGGCAGCGGGGAGAATCCGCCATACCTCGCGGAGATTTCTTCGCCGTCGGTCCCGCCGAAGCAGAGTTGCTCGTCGCTGGGGATAACCCCCGTGGCTTCTCCGGCGTCACTTCCAGTCACCTACAGTGGCTCTACCGAGTACCCTTACGAGACATCTGGGTACTATCTGCACCAGGAGCTCGCGGGCTCGCATAAGTTCGTTCGGCTTCCTCCGCGTAAGGAAGATAACGATTAACAACTCTCGATGACGAAGCAACGAGCCCGAAGCAGATCGCTTCGGGCTCGTTAACCTCCGCAGTCAAGTTTTCGAACTGCCCAGAAAGGGACTCGAACCCCCACGATGTTGCCACCACTGATACCTGAAACCAGCGCGTCTACCAATTCCGCCATCTGGGCGCGGATGAACGTGCGTTCGCGATAGTCACCGCGGCGCCCCTCCGCGGCGAAACCCCGCGGGTGACGGGCGGTTTGGAATGACCGGTATGTCTCTTCCAATTTTCGCGGCCGAAGATGCCTCCGCGATCGATCCCTATTCGGAAGCGGTCACGACGGCGGCCGAACGGGTCAGCCCGACGGTCGTCTGCATCGAGGTACGCAACGGCCGGCGCGGCGGCAACGGCAGCGGCTTCGTCTTTACTCCCGACGGCTTCATCGTCACCAACAGCCACGTGGTCCACGACGGGGGGCGTATTACCGTTGCCCTGCTCGACGGACGCGAGTTTCCGGCAACACTCGTGGGCGACGATCCGCACTCGGATTTGGCGGTGCTCCGCGTCGACGCCCCCGATCTTACGCACGCCTCGCTCGGCGACTCGGCGTCGCTGCGGCCCGGGCAGCTCGTCGTCGCGGTCGGCAATCCATATGGGCTGGCCTATACCGTAACGGCGGGCGTCGTGAGCGCGCTGGGCCGCACGTTACGCTCGCAGTCCGGGCGTCTGATGGACAACATCATTCAAACCGACGCGGCACTCAATCCGGGGAACTCCGGCGGTCCGCTGGTCGCTGCGAGCGGTGACGTCATCGGCGTGAACACCGCGGTGCTTCCGGGCCAAGGTCTGTGCTTTGCAATCGCGATCAATACTGCCAAGCATATCGCAAGCCTCTTGATGCGCGACGGTCGCGTCCGGCGCGGGTATCTCGGAATCGCCGCGCAAGACGTCGTGCTCGCGCCGTCGTACGCCCGGCGCCTCGACCTGCCCGACCGCCGCGCGCTCGTGATCGACTCCGTCGAGCCTGGGAGCCCAGCCGATACCGCTAAGTTGAAAAGCGGCGACGTGCTGCTTTCATTTGAGGGCGAGCCGCTGCGCGGTGTTGACGCGCTGCACAAGGTCCTGACGAGCATCGATCTTAGCCGCCCGTACCGGATCGAACTGTTGCGGCGCAACGAGCGCCTTTCGCGCATCGTCTTGCCGGTAGAGTCCCCCGAGTGATTCGAAAGCTCTTACCGATTCTCGGGGTTACGTTCATCGATATCGTCGGCTTCAGCATGCTGATTCCGATGCTGCCGTATTTCGTAACGCATTTCGGCGCCTCGGCCTACGTCGTCGGCCTGCTGGTCGCAACCTTTTCCTTCTGTCAGTTCGTCTCGGCGCCGCTGTGGGGCAGCGTCTCCGACCGGATCGGCCGCAAGCGCGTGCTCATCATCAGCCAGATCGGCGCAACGATCGGCTGGGCGATGCTCGGTCTCGCGCCGAATATCGCCGTCGCGCTTTCGCTGGCGCCGATTGCGGTCGTCTTCGTCGCGCGCGCGCTCGAAGGGGTCTCGGGCGGAAACATCAGCATCACGCAAGCCTACGTTGCGGATCTCGTCGAGCCGCGCGAACGGTCGCGCGCCTTCGGGTTGATCGGCGCGATGTTTGCCGCCGGTATGGTCTTCGGTCCGGCGGGTGGCGGCCTTCTCTACTCGCGATTTGGTTTTGCCGTTCCGTTTCTTGTCGCCGCCGCGCTCCAGTTTGCGACACTGATCGTCACGATCGTGATGCTCCCGGAATCCCGCGCGCGCATGGACGATTCGGACCGCTTCTCGATCGCGGCGCTCCTCGCGAGCTTCGGCAAACCGCGCCTCGGCCGCATCCTCTGGCAAAAGCTCGCAATCGCGCTGGCGCTCTACGGGTGGTTTGCCGTCTTTGCTCTCTATCTGCAGCGCCAACTTGGATTCTCGTTGGCCGAGACCGACTATCTCTTTTCAGCCTTTGCCATCTTCAACGTCTTCATGAACGTCGTCATGGTCGGACGAGTCTCCGCGCGTCTGGGCGATCGCTGGATGTCCAACGTCGGTCTAACGTCGCTCGTCGCGGGTTTTGCGCTGGTGCCGTTCATCCACAACATCGTGCTGCTCTCCGCGTTGATGCTGCTCTTTGCGTTCGGGATAGCGCTCACAAACACGGGCATCACGGCGCTGATCAGCAACGCTGCGTCGGACCGCGATCAAGGAATGGTGCTCGGCACCAGCTCTTCGCTCGATTCGCTCTCGGGAATTCTTGCGCCGCCGGTTTCAACCGGGTTGCTGTCGGGATTCGGATCGCCCTTTGCCGGCGTGGAGTCGCTGGCACTTGCGGGCCTCGCGCTGCTGATGGGTTTGCGCAGCACGCGCGATGAAGAGGCCGAGCACGCTCCGGCGATCTCTTAGGCCGCGGTCTTTTTCCGCCGCTTCCCGGCCGCCGGCTTGCCGTTTTCGGCCGACGCGGCAGTGCGGCGCTTCTTGCTCTCTTCGAGGCTTTTCGCCAGGACGTCCATGAGGTTGACGACCTTCGACCGCGCGGGCGCTCTCTTGGCCTTCGGTAACTCTTTGCCGGCAGCGCGCGCTTCGATCATCGTTAACAGCTCGTCGCGATACTTGTTGGTAAACTTTTCGGGCTCGAACTCGTCCACGCTCATCGTATCGATGAGCATGCGCGCCATCTGCATCTCTTTCTCCGGCAGCTTCTCGCTGTCGGGCAGTTCGAGCGTGTCGGATGCGACGATCTCGTTGGCCCAGTGCATCAACTCCAGCACGAGCGCTCCGTCGATCGGCTTTACCGCGGCGATGTACTCTTTGGTGCGGATAACGACGCGCGCGATCGCGACGCGATTGCTCTCCGCGAGCGCTTCGCGCAGAAGCGCGTACGCGTGGCGACCTTGTTTGGTCGGCTCGAGATAGTACGGCTTGTCGAAGAACATCGGGCTGATCTTATCGAGCTCGACGAACTCGACGATGTCGACCGATTGCGTTGCCTCGGGATTGACCTTTGCGAAGTCGTCATCGGTAAGCAGGACGTACTGACCCTTTTCGTACTCGTACCCCTTGACGATCTCGTCCCAGGGAACGGGTTTACCGTCGACGCTGCAGACGCGGTCGTACTTGATGCGGCCCTCGTCGGTCTTGTGCAGCAGGTTGAAGGAGAGATCGTCGGTCTTTACCGCCGTAAACAGCTTGACCGGAATAGTGACGAGCCCGAAGTTGATGGCTCCCGACCAGATTGCATGCGCCATAGCCCGACTATTCTACCCAACGACGCGCCCGTCCGTTTGCTACCCCTGTTCCCTCCAAAGCCGGTTGGCCTTGGCGCTGGGCCCCTCGAGCCGCTGCTTCTTCCAGCTTTTGGACCCCCAAAGGTCCCCTTCGCGCGCCACGCGGGCCGGGGTCGTACGGATCGTGAGCTTGGCAAACTCGTCGGCCGGCGCGGTCGCCGAACGCCGGCGGCCAAAGGCTTCGATCTCGGCCCAATGCAGCGGGGTCGAGACCGGCGCGCCGTCGCGGGCGCGCACCGAGTAGGGCGCCACGATCGTCTTTCCGAGGCCCACCTGCACGTAGTCGATGTAGACCGCGGTTTCCGGGCGCTTTGCGACCGCGCGCTGCAGCGTCGCCAGCTCGCCCAGCTCGGCCGCGGCGTGGCGCGCAACGATCTCGGCAAAGATCTTGGCCGTCTCGTACGAGTAGCCCGCGGCCAGCGGCACGACGACGTGTAACCCAAAGCCACCGGTGGTCTTGACCAACGGCTGCAACCCGATGTCCACGAGCATATCGCGGATCGCCAGGGTTACGGACGCAAGTGTTTTGAGCGTGCATTTCTCCCCGGGGTCGAGGTCGAAGAGCAGCAGCTCGGGTTCGTCGAGCACCGGAACGTGCGACGTCCACACGTGCAAGACGATCGCCGCGAGGTTTGCGAAATAGACGAGGCTCGGTTCGTCGTTGCAGAGCGGAAAGGTGACTTCGCCGCGCGACCCTCCCGGCGTGGGAACGGTTACCCGCTCGACCCATTCCGGCATGCCGCGAGGCATCTGCTTCTCGAAGAAGGTTTCGCCGTCAACTCCGTTCGGATAGCGCTGCAGCGTGAGCGGGCGGTCCTTTAGATGCGCGATAGCCTGCGGGGCAACGGCACGGTAGTAGTCGATGAGATCTCCTTTGGTATAACCGTCGCGCGGCCACAGGACTTTTTCCAGGTTGGAGAGCGAGAGGGTGTGCGTACCGATACTGACGTTCGAACGTTCTTTTGCGCTCACGCTTTCACCGGGGTTTCCGCGACCACGTCGGCGGCCTGCTTATCGATGCGGAGGCCCGTATACGCGGGCTGGCGCAGGTACCCGTCACGCGTCCATTCAGCGAAGCGCACTTCGACGACCAACTGCGGCGAACACCAATGCGTGGGCGCATTTGCATCGACGGCGTTGTAGAACGGCGACGTCTTGCGCTCGATCTTTTGCAGCCGCGCGTAAAGTTCCGAAAGCTTTTTTACCGTAAAGCCCGTTCCGACCGAGCCGACGTACCGCAGTCCCTCTTTTTGGTAAACGCCGAGCAGCAGCGCGCCGAAACTCTTGCGACTGCCTTTGGGTTCGGTCCAGCCGCCGACGACGAACTCTTGTTCGAAACTCGTCTTGATTTTGACCCAGTCACGGCTGCGCCGTTCTTGATACGTCGAGTCGCTGCGTTTTCCGATGATGCCTTCCAGTTGCTTCTTGCGCGCGACTTCGAAGAGCGCTTTGCCTTGGCCGACGACATGCTTTGAGTAGAGCACGAGGGTGTCGTCTTCGATCAATCGTTCCAAGAGCGCTTTACGCTCCTCCAGCGGAGTCGAGCGCAGATCCTTGCCGTCGGCATAGAGCAGGTCGAAGACTGCATAAGTCAGCGCTCCCGGCTTCTTCTGCGATTCCTGCAGGCGCTGAAAGGCCGAGCGCCCTTGCGCGTCGAGGCTGACGATCTCGCCGTCGACTACCACCGGTGCGCTGGCAAACGCGCTCGCGAGTTCCTTGAGTGACGGAAAGCGTTGCAGCATGTCGAGCCCGTTGCGCGAGACCACCGTCAGCTCGTTTTTTTCATCGATCGTGCAGAGCGCGCGGTAGCCGTCCCACTTGATCTCGAAGAGCCACGCCGGATCGTCGAATGGTTCGGCGACGAGCGTGGCGAGCATCAGCGCTTTGGGATGCGGGATCGGATCGCGCTTCGCGATGCGCTTGCGCGCGGGTGCGGCCGTGTAACGCGCGGCCGGTTTGGATTGCCACGTCTTGGCCCGCGGGTCGGCAGCAACGTCGGCCAGCGTCTTGCCGCTCTTTACCGATTCGGGATGATCGCCCGGATCGTATTTCGGGTCGGCGTACTCGTCGCGGTCTTTGAGCAACAGCCACGGCTCGCCGTACTCGTCCTCGCGCGCTTTGATCTTGACCAGGGTGAACTCGCCCTTGAGCTTCTTGCCGTGGAGGATGAACTTGATTTTGCCGTTGGCGATCTCGGCGGCCGGGTCGGTGCCTTCGACCAGCGAGTAGGTGCCGCGATCCCAAACGATCACGCTTCCCGCGCCGTACTGCTTCGCCGGAATGTTGCCCTCGAAATCCCGGTAGCCCATCGGATGGTCTTCAACGTGCATCGCAAGTCGGCGGTCGAGTGGAACGAGGGTCGGCCCCTTGGGCACCGCCCAGGAAGCGAGCACGCCCCCGGCTTCCAGCCGGAAATCGTAGTGCAGGCGCGTGGCGCGATGCATCTGTACGACGAAGCGTAGCTTCTCGGCGGCCTTTTCCTTGCGGCCGCTTGGCTCCGGCGTCGCCTTGAAGTCGCGCTTTTTCCGGTAGGTTTCGAGCGACCCAGGACGCGCGCCCGGCTTTTTTGCTGCCATCGTGCTTGGCCTTCGACGGCGCGACGGGCTATTCTTAGACTCCATGATGTATAGCATCGCCGGCCTCGTGCTGGCGCTTGGAGTCGCGGCTGCGGCCTGGCAGCGCAGTCGCAGCGCGGGCGGTTTCTACGACGCGCAAGTTTACGGAATGGATCGCGCCACGCACCGCCGCTACTGCGCAGTTAGCCTTGGCTTTGCCGGTTTCTTCGCACTGGCGTACGCCTTGCATCTCTACGGCGCAGGCATCGCCGCATTGGCGCTGTACGTCTTGGTCGCCGTGTTTTACGCTACCTCGTTCCTGCGGGGCGCCGCCGACGCCGATGAGTGAGTTTCGTTTCTCGCCGCGACCCAATCGTGCAGCCGAAATCGGCTGGATGGAATGGGGCGCCGATGCCTTCGAGCGCGCCCGGGAGGAAGATCGGCCGATCCTGCTCTCGATCTCGGCCGTGTGGTGCCACTGGTGCCACGTGATGGACGAGACGACCTACTC
>JBEKRW010000071.1:0-10026 GCA_049517595.1 Candidatus Cybelea sp.
TTCTGCCCGTTTGCCGCTAAACGCGCGGATCTAAGAGACAATCCGTCAAACTTATAACTGAAGGCGGAAATCCATGTGGCCAGAATCCGGCGTCTGGGAGGTTTCTCACGTATGGCTAAACCTCGGGTCACCAATGCCACCCTCAAAAGGTACGCAACTCTGGGGCTCGCTTCTGCTGTGCTCGCCATAGCAGCGATCGATACGCTCGTCGCGACGGCACAAGACGAAGATTATGTTCCCGGAGTATGGCACTATCGCTCTGTGCCGTGCGTAACCACAACCGTCAGGTCCGTGGAACCTCGGCTAACGTCGGACACTCAGAAGACTTTCACGGCTCGTGATTTCCAAGAGAGCGGCGTCTTCGTAGAGTTCAATACCACCTTGGGATCAGATCCCGCCCATCCGAACATGCGAAGCGCTGTAACTCACTATCAAAATACCCCTGGAAACGACATTATGATGAGGGAGCATCCTGGTGATAAGGTGCAGGTCTGCTTCCTATCGAGGCCCGCACCGACGACATCCTGTGATCCGGATGAAGACGGCAGAGGGCGGGTGTTCCGTGTTTACGACTATCGACAACATGCGCAGTTCTCGGGGATGAACGGCGAACACGACTGCGGTGGCGCCTAGACATGATTCAACGCATCGCTCTCGCCGCGGCCGTCGCCGCGCTAATCGTCGGCTGTGCCGGAAGCGGCACGTCCCAATCACTTCCGCGGGCGGCGACGCGCGCGGTTAACGCGCATGACGCCGAAACCGTACTTTACTCGTTTGCCGACGGAACCGACGGCGGGGGACCTAACGGCGCCCTCGTGTTTGATGCCTCGGGCAATGCGTTCGGAACGACGCACTTTGGAGGAAACGACTCATGCGGCGGCAGCGTCGGCGGCGGCTGCGGCGTGGTGTTCGAGCTGTCGCCGAACAAGAGTGGCAGTTGGAGCGAGACACCGCTCCACACGTTTGACGACAACAGCGACGGCGGTTTTCCCAATGCCGGCATCATCCTCGACAAGAACGGCAACGCCTTTGGCACGGCGAGCACCGGCGGCAGCACGCAGTGTTCGATCGGCTGTGGCGTGGTGTACGAGTTGAGCAAGAACAGTGGCTGGACCGAGAGCGTCCTGCACACGTTCGTCCAAAGCGACGGCGAGTTTCCCAACGCCGTGCTGCTGCCAAGCAAGAGCGGCACGCTCTACAGCACGACGTGGTACGGCGGCAGCAGCGGCAACGGCACGGTCTTCTCGCTGGCACCGGGAAGTAGCGGCTGGACGGAGCACGTGCTGTACAGCTTCGAAGGAACGAGCGATGGCAGCGCGCCGGCCGCCGGCGTGATTGCCGACCGCGCCGGTAACCTGTACGGCACGACCTACAAGTACGACGGGGACAACGATGGCGTCGCGTACGAGCTGCAAAAGAAGCCGCGCTGGAAAGATCGCGACCTCTATACCTTCACCAATAACGGCGGCGGGGAGAACCCATATGCGGGCCTCGTCATGACGGCGAGGGGCACGTTCTACGGAACCGCGATTGAGAGCGGGCCGGACGACGGCGGCGTGGCCTACGAACTCGTTCGCGGCAAGGGACGCTTGTGGAAGGAAACCGTGCTGCATGCCTTCGGCGCGGCCGGCGACGGCAACTCACCCTATGGCGGGCTCGTTGCAGATAAGTCCGGCAACTTGTTTGGAACGACGGTCTTCGGCGGAACGAACAACGCCGGCATCGTCTACGAGCTCAACCGAACTCACGGCGATAAGTGGAAGGAACGAATCTTATACTCGTTTACCGGCGGCGCCGACGGCCAATACCCGAGCGGCTCGCTGACGCTAGATGCGTCGGGAAATCTCTATGGTGCGACGAGCGACGGTGGAAAGAATGGATACGGCGTCGTCTTCGAGGTCAAGCGCTAACCGGCCATATCTGGAGAGTGAAATGAATAAACGCATGCTCGGGAGCAGCCTTGAGGTCTCCGCGATTGGGCTGGGTTGCATGGGGATGAGCTTCAGCTATCCTCCGTTCCCCGAAAAATCGGAGATGGTCGGCCTCATCCGCGCGGCGGTCGAACGAGGTGTCACGTTTTTCGATACTGCTGAGGTGTACGGTCCATTCTCCAATGAGGAACTCGTCGGCGAGGCGCTGGCGCCGTTTCGCAGTCAGGTGGCGATTGCGACCAAGTTCGGCTTCAAGTTCGATCCCACCACGAACGCGCAGATCGGCCTCGATAGCCACCCCGAACACATCAGGCAAGCCGCAGAGGGATCGCTCAAACGGCTCAAGGTAGATGCCATCGATCTTTACTACCAACACCGCGTCGATCCGGACGTTCCGATCGAAGAGGTGGCAGGCGCGGTGAAGGACCTCATCGCGGAAGGCAAGGTCAAGCATTTTGGCCTTTCGGAAGCGGGAGCGCAGACGATACGGCGCGCACATGCCGTGCAGCCGGTCGCCGCACTCCAAAGCGAATACTCGCTCTGGTGGCGAGCGCCCGAAAGGGAAATACTGCCGGCCCTCGAGGAACTGGGGATTGGTTTCGTTCCCTTCAGCCCGCACGGCAAGGGTTTCTTGACGGGGAAGATCGACGAAAGCACGACGTTCGAAAGCTCCGATTTTAGGAACATCGTTCCGCGCTTTGCGCCCGAAAATCGCAAGGCGAATCGAACGGTCGTCGATTTGCTCACGGCGATTGCAGCGCGTAACAGCGCAACGCCCGCTCAGATCGCGCTAGCGTGGCTCCTGGCGCAGAAACCGTGGGTCGTGCCGATACCCGGCACCACCAAACTCGGGCGCCTCGAGGAAAACGCCGGCGCTGCCGATCTAGAACTTACGCCCGACGACCTGCGTGAAATCGATCGCGCAGCTTCGGAGATTGCGGTGCAAGGCGCCCGTTATCCCGAACAGTTGGAGCGCCTGACCGGGCGCTAACCGTACTTCGTTATTAGGCGTTCGGCGTACCAGGCGGGCCACGGCTGCGACGGGGACGCGCTCGCGTACTGTTCGTCGAGGTCGACCAAGTCGCGCGTGAGGTGGCTGCGGACCGGGCGCCGCGCGAGCAGCCGCGGAAGGTCGGAGTGAGCGAGAAGCCAGTCGGAGTAAAAGGTAGCCCAGTCGTCGTCGTTGCCGTCCGTGTCGGAGAATACGACGTGGTGAATTTCGCCAACCTGATGCAGTAGCTCCGCGATCCGTTCCGCCGTATTTGCGTTCACCTCGACCTCCTTTTGCAGTGCTTAGCCTTGGGGTTCGAGCTTCCGCTCGGCTCTCCCGGCGCATCGGCCGCGGTCTTGGGTGCCGCATCTATGGTTGCCATATACCACCGATTCGCGCTACGCTTGGGCTTGACAAGTTATGAAGACTCGCTCGGACATCCGCAACGTCGCTATCATCGCACACGTCGACCACGGCAAGACGACGTTGGTCGACGCTATGCTCAAGCAGAGCGGCGTCTTTCGCGAGGGCCAGCACGTCGCGACGCGGGTGCTCGACTCCAACCCGTTGGAACGGGAGCGCGGCATCACGATTCTGGCAAAGAATACAGCCGTCCGCCACGGCGACGTCAAGTTCAATATCGTCGACACGCCCGGCCACTCCGATTTCGGCGGCGAGGTCGAGCGCGTGTTGCAAATGGTTCAGGGCGTGTTGCTGCTCGTCGACGCGGCCGAGGGCGTGATGCCCCAAACCCGTTTCGTTCTGCGCAAAGCCCTCGAGCTCGACCTGCGCGCGATCGTCGTCGTGAACAAGATCGACCGCAAAGATGCCCGCGCGCAAGAAGTGGTCAACCAAACCTTCGACCTCTTCGTCGACCTTGGCGCCAACGACAGGCAAGCCGATTTTCCGGTTCTGTTCACCAACGCAAAAGCCGGAATTGCCAAGCGGTCGTTAGAGGACGATAGCGAGAACCTCGAGCCTCTCTTCGAAACGATCGTTTCGAAAGTTCCCGAAGCGCCGTCCGAAGAGGGCCCGTTTCAACTGTTGATCTCGGCAATCGATCACAACCCATACGTCGGGCGCGTCGGAATCGGGCGCATCTTCCGCGGAACCTCGCGGCGAAACGATCCGATCGTGAAGATCGCGCGCGACGGCATTGTGACCGGCGGCCTCCGGCTTACGACCCTGCTGACGTTCGCCGGCCTCGAGCGCATCGACGTCGAGCAGGCCAGCGCCGGCGACATCGTCTGCATCTCGGGAATCGACGACTTGAATATCGGCGACACGCTCGCCGACGCCGCCATGCCCGAGAGCATTCACGCCGTCGCGGTCGACGAGCCGACCGTTTCGATGTTCTTCAGCGTCAACAACTCGCCGTTCGCCGGCCGAGAGGGACGGTATTTGACGTCACGCCAGATACGCGACCGGTTGATGCGCGAACTCGAATCGAACGTGGCGTTGCGGGTTAGCGAGACCGGTTCCGCGGACACGTTCGAGGTTCGCGGCCGCGGCGAGTTGCACTTGGCAATCCTCATCGAAACGATGCGGCGCGAAGGCTACGAACTGGCAGTTTCAAAGCCGCAAGTCATCGTAATGGAGCGCGACGGCGAGCGCTGGGAACCGGTCGAGTACGTCGTCGTCGACGTCCCCGAAGCCTATGCCGGCGCCGTGATCGAAGCGCTCGGGAAGCGCAAGGCGATGATGTCCAACATGCTGCCGGTCGGCGACGGCCAACGGCTCGAGTACACGATGCCGACGCGCGCCATCTTCGGGCTGCGCGGCGAACTGCTCACCCTCACGCGCGGCACCGCGGTGCTTTCGCACACCTATTACGATCATCAGCCGTGGCAAGGCGAGCTTCCCGAGCGTAACGTAGGGGCCTTGGTCGCCAGCGAAACGGGACGAACGACGGCCTACGCACTGGCCGGCGTCGACCAGCGGGGTCGCTTCTTCGTGGGTCCTGGCGTCGACGTGTATGAGGGGATGATCGTCGGACGCGCCAACGACGACAAGGACATCGCGCTCAACGTCGCCCGCGAAAAGAAGATGACGAACATGCGCGCCGCGGGTTCGGACGAGACCGTCAAGCTGTCTCCGCCCGAAACGCTCTCACTGGAGCGAGCGATCGAGTTCATCGAAGACGACGAGTTGGTCGAGGTTACGCCGGAGTCCATTCGGTTGCGGAAGCGGCTTCTTAATGAAACCGCTCGGCTACGGCTGCGGAAGCGGGAAACGGTCCCGTAGCCCCAGGAAGCGTCCGCCCGAATCAGAACAGGAAGATAGCTGCGGTTCTTTTTGCCGCACGAGAAAGGGCAACCAACATGAGCGACGACAAGCAAATGCGGGACGACGAGCTGGATCAAATCAGCGGCGGCGTGAGCTCGCATCCGATGCCATTCGACCCGATTCGCCCGGGTACGCCTCCGACGCATCCCGGTGGGGCCGAAGCCCCGATCCGTCGGCCCAGCAATCCCGTCGGGAACTAGGCCAAACCTGCGGCGCCTTTGCGGCGCAGCGAAGTTCTGCAAGGGGCCGGGAAGTCTCCGACCCCTTTTGCAGGCCAGTCCTCCTTCAAACCGAAAGAAATTCGGACAAATAACCAGGGTTAACCCCTAGGACTCGCTCGAATCTGCGAGAAAGAGCCGCTATATGCGCGGTTCTTTTGCCGCGTGAAAAGAAAGGGAAACTATGAGCGACCAAAACAAACCGATCCAGGACGAAGAACTTGACAAGGTAAGCGGCGGCGTGGGAACCCATCCGGTTCCGATCGACCCGATCAAGCCAGGCGGCCCCCCGACCCATCCGATCATCCCGGGCGCCCCGATCAAGGGCAAGACGAACCCCGTCGGCTAGACCGAAATCGAAGCAGCGCTCGGTCTATATTGACTGACGTTGCGCGAGATCAGCGAAGGGGCCGGGCGTTGCGATTAGATCGGCATAGTTCCCGTCCTGCAGGATCCGGCCCCTCTCCAGCACCACAATCCGATCCGCGTTTTGAATCGTAGAAAGCCGATGCGCTATAACGATGCGCGTCGCATCTAATTTCTCCAGCGTCTTCATAACGATTGCCTGCGTTTCGTTGTCCAGCGCGCTCGTCGCTTCGTCGAAGAGTAGAATGCGCGGCGAGGTAACGATCGCTCGCGCGATGGCAATGCGTTGACGCTGGCCGGTCGAAAGCCCACCACCGTCCGACCCTAAATACGTCTCGAGCTGCATTGGCAGGCGCGCGATGTCGTCGGCGATTCCGACGCGTCGAGCCGCGTCCCACGCCTGGTCGTGCGTAATGAATCGTGCGCCGGCGATGTTCTCGAAAATCGACGCTTGCAGCGCCCCCGTCGATTGAAGCACCGAACCGATCTGCCGGCGGACCGCGGCTAGGTCGAGCGACGCAAGGTCGTGCCCGTCGTACAGCACCGAGCCGTGGCTTGGCTTCTCAAAGCCCAACAGCAGCCGAAACAGCGTAGATTTGCCCGATCCCGAAGGCCCGACCAGGGCCACGAACGAGCCCGGTTCGATCTTCAAATCGAGGCGGTCGAGCGTTGCCGCCGAAGCGTTCTCGTACCGGAAGCTGAGGTTGCGTAGCTCGAGCGCGCCCGAAAGCGTGCCGGGGTCGCCATGCGCCTCCAAGATTTCGGGCATCGCGTGCAGCAGCGGCTGGGCACGTTCGTAAAGCGGAATGATCCGGATCACCTGGACGAAGGCATCGCCCAACCCGAGTAACCCGGCCAGCAACTGGCCGAACGCCGCGCTCGCGGCGATATAGATGCTCGCCGGGAACGCGCCTTGCCGCACGATGAAGACGTAGCCGATGATGGCAAGGCCTGTCGCCGCAGGCCATATCGAGTCGAAGATGCCGAATCGGTAGACGATCGTGCTCGCTCGGTTCGAGATGCGGCGCATCGTAACGAAACGGTGAAGCCATCCGACGAAAGCACGCGTTTCGGCTCGAGCGATGCGTAGTTTTCCGATGCCGTTGAAAACTTGCAGTACGAAGCCCGCGATGCTGCCCGAACGGTCGAATATCTGGCGCCGCAGCGGAAGCGTGACGAAGGCTTCGACGACCGCAACCGCGATGGCGATCACCGCCAGTCCGGCGCACAGCCACGCGAGGCCAACGTCGTAGATGAAGAGTAGCGCGAAGCTCACGAGGGAGAAGACGCCGCTGAGGGCCGCGGAGATCGTGATGTCGCTGACGTACTGCTCGATCGCGTCGACACCCATCAGACGATTGGCAAGATCGCCGATTTCGTATCGCCGGAAAAACGATGCCGGTAATGCCAGCAGCCGCTCCATAACCGCCGATTGCAGCGTCGAGCCGACTTGCGCCTGAAGGCGCACGATCGCCAAGCCGCGCACGACTTCGGCCACTGCGGCGGTAAGCGCAATCGCAAGCAACCCGAGGCCCATCGTCAGCAGCTGCGGACGCATTGCGCCCGGGATGATACTGCCGTAGAGGATCGCCGTTGCGAGCGGAATCATGCCGGCGAGAATTCCGCCGAGCAGGCCAAGCCCGAGAATCTGCCCGGCGTCGATCCCGCTGTGGCGCAATCCAAAGCGCATCAAGTCCCAAACGCCGATCGGGCGCTCGGGGAACGGACGAAGGAAAACGTACGCTAAGGTATCGAGCTGCGCGGCAACCGCGTCGTCCACCCGCACCGGCTCGACCGGAGGCGTCGGATCGACGAGGACATATCTGGCGGACCGGCCACCACGTTGGGGCAGCAACGCCACCGGTTCGTTGTTCGGGCCGCGAAACGCGAGCATTGGTCCGTGCTCGCGCCGTTGCCAGCCGCCGCGCAGGCGAACGCGGCGGATCGAGAGCCGCGACTCGATCGCAATTGCTTGCACCGCGGCTTGCGGCTCGCTATGCGATTCGCGCGGAGCGACGATCGTGATTCCGTCGGTCTGCGCCACGATCCGTGCCGCCGCAACGACCGGGTCGTCGCCGGGCTCGGTCGCAATGCGATTGCGTTCGAAAAGGTGCGTCGCTTCTTCGAGGCCGCTGCGAAGCGCACGCTCGTCGAAGGCCTGGGTGGCACGGCGCATCGTCTCGCGGCGTTGATCTTCTTCTGCGGAGCGAGCTTGCCAACGGCTCCAGAAAGCGTCGTGCACCACGCCCACGCCGGCGGCGACGTCGGTCGGGTGCAAGCTTGAGCCGTGGACGGGCTCGATCCGCACGTCATCGTGCGCGCGCAGGGTAAATTGACCGCCGATTGGGACGATGCCGGTTTCCGAGTCGCAAAGATACGAGTTCAAGAGCCACCCTTTACCGCTCCTGATCCGCACGTACGTGAGCTTGCGCGAAGAGTGGGCGTGCTCGCCGGGCGCGAGCGCGACGGTCTCGCGCGCGGCGATCGGGCGCGCCAACTGCAAGTCGAGCTCGAACGAGTCTTTCCCGACGAGCGTCGAGATATAGCGCGAGAGCGCTTCGTCGCGCACCGACGGTTCGCTGCGTGCCAGGTCCCAGGGCTCCAGGAGCGACGGAACGACGCCAACTGCAATCAGCGCGAGCGTAATCCCGTCGGACTCGAACGACGTGCCCAGCACGATATCGCCTGGACCGGCCGCACCGAGGAACGAACGCCGGCCGACAGGCTGTCCGGCCGCATCCAGTTCGACTACGAAGAGCGCCGCCTCTCCCGAGCGCACCTGATAGGCGTGTTGCCGCTCGCTGAGCACCAGGACTTCATCGCCGGCGATCCGGACTTCGCGGTCGGCGATCATTGCGACCTCACGAGCGAGAGATAGCGGCCGTTCTGCGCGACGAGCTCGTCGTGCGTGCCGCGTTCCGCGATCACCCCGCCGTCGAGAACGAGTATCTCGTCGGCGTCGCGGATCGTGCTTAGCCGGTGCGCTACGATAAGGCATGCGCAGCCGCGCCGGCGCAGGCTCTCGTCGATCAGATACTCGGTGAGCGGATCGAGCGCGCTCGTCGCCTCGTCGAGAATCACGAGCGCTGGGTCACGCACCAGCGCGCGGGCAATCTCCAAGCGTTGGCGCTGGCCGCCGCTAAAGTTGATGCCGCCCTCCGCCATTACGGCTTCGTAACCTTCGGGCCGGCCGACGATGTCGGCGTGAATGCAGGCATCGCGAGCCGCGCGTTCGACCGAAGCATCGTTGACGGCAGGGTCCCAAAGCGTGAGATTGCTGCGAATCGTGCCGGGATACAGCGAGATCTCTTGGTCGACGAACGAAACGTCGGTTCCGAGCAGCGCCGGATCGATCGCCTCGCGCTCGATGCCGTCGAACAAGACGCTGCCCGACCACGGCTCGAAGAGCCCGGACACCAGCTTTGCGATCGTTGATTTGCCGCTGCCGGACGGTCCGACGAGCGCGACCCGACGGCCCGGCGCAATAACGAACGAGATATCGCGAATCGCGGGTGCGCCGTGTCGGTTGTAGCCGAAGGAGATGTTACGCAGCTCCAGCTCGCCGGCGAGACGCGTGCGGTCGACCCGCTGCGTTACGCGCCGCTGGTCCATCGGATAGCGCATGACGTCCTGAATGCGCCGCAGGTCGCCATCCATCTCTTGCACGTCCGCGCCCAACTCGACGAACGTCGTAAACGGCGTAATGAAGAGTTGCATCAGCATCGTGTAGGCGAAGAGCGTTCCGATCGAGATCGCCCCCTCGATGACTCGCAGGCCGCCGAGCGTTAAGATGGCCGTGACGTTGATCGTGATGAGAAGACGCGGCACGGCGTTGAGCACTTGCGACGGCACGGCGAAACGTTGGCGCGCATTGACCACGCGCGCCTGGCGTCCGAGCCATTTCATGAAGAACGTGCTCTCGGCCCCGCCGGATTTGAGCGTCTCGATCCGCTCGAGCCCCGACACGGAGCTTCCCAGCAGCATTGCTTCTTCTTGCAAGAGCGCCGCATTGGCATCCGAGCGGAAGCGAGCCACGATTCGAAGCGCGAGGATGTTGAGCCCTGCGATCGCAAGTGAAACCAGCGCGAGAAAGCGGTCGTAGTGCGCCATCAGCGCGAGGTAGAAGAGCGCCGCAACCACCCCGATCGCACTGGCCGCCAGACGGCTCGAAAGCAGCTCCGCCACCCGGTCGCAGATCGCGACGCGGTTCGAAACTTCAGCGGGGGAGCGTTGC
>JBEKRW010000072.1:0-9946 GCA_049517595.1 Candidatus Cybelea sp.
TGGGCGCGCCCCTGTGCCGACAACGGCGTATCCGTCCTTCCTTGAAAGCGCCGCAGCGCGTTCCATTCCGTCGACCCGTGGCGAATCAGCGTGAGCCGCACGGCCCCCACCGTTCGGGTCCACGCGCACCGCCTCTTGCCGAGGAGTTGGCTCCGCAAGCGCCAAGGGGCAGTTCCCGGTCGTTCCGGGCTTCACATCGGGAGAGGTGGCAGAGCGGCTGAATGCACTCGCTTGGAAAGCGAGCAGAGGTGATGAGCCTCTCGAGGGTTCGACTCCCTCCCTCTCCGCCAGCGATCATGGACTTCAGCGACGAGTACGTTCAGAGCGGCAGCCCTCAGGAACTAATGGGTCGGGACGTATTCGCCCACAGCTTAGTCTGCCAGCGAATAGCTCGTGCTTCTACCGCCCGCGGCATTCTTTCTCAGGATGCCCTCCACAATCAGCCCTTCGATGTCGCGCAGCGCAGTGTCCGGCGAACACTTTGCGATGTTCGCCCATTTGGACGATGTGAGCTTGCCTTCGAAACCATCAATCAGCCTGTTTACCATCATCCGTTGCCGGCCGTTTAGCGTGACCGCCCGGTGTTGCTCCCAGAATTGCGCCTTGGTTAATACCGCAGCTAATACGATCTCCGCGTTTTCGAACGCGCGGCCAAGGCAGCCCAGGAACCAATCCATCCATGGCGTGATGTCGAGATTACCCTTCTGCGCCGTTTCGAGAAGCTTGTAGTACTCATTCCGTTCCTGTTGGATTTGTGCCGACATGCTATAGAAGCGCTGCGAGCTCTGCTCCGATCGCGCGAGCATGAGATCGGTGAGCGCGCGCGCGATGCGCCCGTTGCCATCGTCGAACGGATGAATCGTCACAAACCATAAATGAGCGATCCCGGCCTTCATCACCAGATCGATCGTATCTGCGCCGTCGAACCAGCGCAGAAAGGCGCGCATCTCTCCATCGACGCGCGCGGCGGAAGGTGCTTCATAGTGGACTTTCTCGCGCCCAAACGGTCCGGAAACAACCTGCATCGGACCCTTAGTATCTTTCCTCCAGGCACCGACGGCGATCTTGTTAACGCCGCTGTACCCAGTCGGGAACAGCGACGCTTGCCAGCCAAAGAGTCGCGCCTTCGTGAGCGGCTCAATATATTTTTGCGTTGCGTCGAGCACCATCTCTACGACGCCTTCGACATTGCGGTCGGCTGGGGCCAGTGCGCCGATGTTCATGCCAAGACGTCGAGCGATCGAAGAACGGACTTGTTCCCTATCAAGTTTCTCGCCTTCGATTTCATTCGATTTGAGAATCTCTTCGGTTAGGCTTCGAAGCGTTGCCTCGGCCCTCAGCGGGAATCCGAACCTCTCCATTCGGCCGATCAAGCGGCCCTGGAGGTGGCGCACGGCCGCCAGTCGACCCGCCAGGCTCTCCTGGCCGAGGCGGAAATGGGGCCAATCTTCCCGTTGATGAATGTAAAGAATCATATTCGCCGCATTATTTGCGGTGATTACGCCCTTATTCGCCGCAACCGGAAGTCCCTTTCCCCCGAGCTCTGCTCAGCCGCCTCCGACGCGATCGATGTGCGCGAGCCAAAAATCGAAGCTTGCGCGAGCTTGAGCCTCCAGCATGGCGTCGCCGGGAATCACTTCACGATTGAGCCGGCGAGCGAGTCGCGAACGGTCGCCGTAGTTCGCATCCATCACCATGTCGGCGTTCTGGAGCTGCGCGATCAAATCGTCGGGCAGAGCAGCCTCGGGCGGAAGCGTGCTGACGACAATCTCCGGCGGATTGGAGCCTGGCCACGGCTTGGCTTCAAAACGACGGCAGGTCTCGATCACGCGCGCCTCGTCGCGCCCCCAAACAAACGTGTATGCGTCGTTCTCTTGCAGCACGGAAAGAATCGCGCGAGCGGTCGCGCCGTAGCCCAAGATGCCGACTCGCTTAAGTGCGACCGGCTCGTCGAGGACAGCCTCGATTGCCGAGCGCGCGCCGGCGCCGTCGGTCGTCGTCCCGAGCGTTTCCCTCCCGAAAAGTATCGTGTTCACCGCTTCGATTCGTTCCGATTCATCGGTGCGCGCGTCACACGCCTCAAAAGCTTCCTCTTTGAGCGGATACGTGACATTGCAGCCGGTAAAGCCGTCGGCCCTGAGTCGCCGAATCACTCGAGCGCCATCGCCGCTCGCGACGCGAATCGCGACGTATTCGCCGTCCATGCCGGCCTCTTCGAGAAAGCCGCGATGCAGCGCGGGGCTCGCGCTGTGCTCGACCGGGTCGCCGATGAGCGCCAGCCGTATCATCTGCGGCCGCGCAACATCAGGCGTTCGAAGAACCGAAAGAATCGCGTCACGGGAAAATCCTTGCCCTCGATAGGTTCGGTTAAAATCGTGTACAGCCCGCAGAGTTTACCGCCAAGGACGTCGGTGAAGAGCTGGTCGCCGACGACGGCGATCTCGTGGCGGTCCATGGCCAGCCGGCGCTTGGCCCGCAAGAAGCCAAACGGCAGAGGTTTGAGGGCATTGGGGATGCAGTCGACCTGGAGCTGGGCCGCCAGCTGGTTGACCCGGCCGGACTGGTTGTTCGAAAGCATCACGATGCGGAAACCCCGCTCGTGGGCCCGGGCCACCCAGGAGACGTGCTCCTCACCAAGCTCGGTCTCGCGGAAACCCAGGAGGGTGTTGTCGAGGTCCACGATGAGACCGCGGATGCCGGCAGCCTCGAGCTCCTCGTGAGGCACGTCGTGGAGGCGTGGCGCGAAACGGTCGGGGCCTAGCATAGCGCTTGCGTTCGCAACGGTTATCCCCGGTATCCTCGGGACTCTCCACACGCCCTCCACTCGCCCGCTCGCTAGCCCAGGCAACTATCCACATCTTTGCCATGCTAACCACAGCGGCACCACAAGGATTCCACTGAGAACCACAATATCTTGTGGTATGCCGCTTGATGTGGCACAATAGGTAACCTACCGGACTGTAGCGCAGCCATAATGCTCGAACGCGTGTTCGCAATTATCGAGGAGTTCGCATGAAGTTTTCGCGCACCTATTCCGCCCCAGGAAATGCCTATGCGGGCGTTGTTTTCGAGCCGCGTACCTCGCGTATCGTCAACCCCGACGGGTCCGTGATCTTCGAGGCGAAGGACGTGATGGTTCCCGCCTCTTGGAGTCAGGTCGCCGTCGACGTGCTCGCGCAAAAGTACTGTCGTAAGGCCGGCGTTCCGCGGTGCACCACGCGAGTCGTCGAGGAAGGCGTACCCGACTGGCTCCAGCGCTCGATTGCCGACGGCAGCGGACTCGAAGAGCTGCCGCGCGACGAGCAGTTCGGGCCGGAGCGCGATGCGCGCCAGGTATTCAACCGGATGGCGGGATGCTGGACGTACTATGGTTGGAAGTACGGCTACTTCGATTCAGAAGGCGACGCGCAAGTCTACTACGACGAAATGTGCGCGATGCTGGCCCGCCAAGTCGGCGCGCCCAACTCGCCGCAATGGTTCAACACCGGCTTGCATTGGGCGTACGGCATTTCCGGCCCGGCGCAAGGACACTGGTACGTCGATCCGTCCGACCAAACGGCGCGAGCCTCGGCCGACACCTTTTCGCATCCACAGGTCAGCGCGTGCTACATCCTCGGATTGGAAGACGACCTCGTCAACGAGGGCGGCATCTTCGACGGCGTGCTGCGAGAGGCGCGCATATTCAAAGGCGGCTCGGGTAGCGGAGCCAACTTTTCGAAGCTACGTTCCGCGGGCGAGAAACTGACCGGCGGCGGCACGTCGAGCGGCTTGATGTCGTTTCTCAAGGTCTTCGATCGCGCGGCCGGTGCGATCAAGTCGGGCGGCACGACGCGCCGCGCCGCCAAGATGGTCGTACTCAACGCCGACCATCCCGACATCGAAGAGTTCGTCAATTGGAAGGTCCGCGAAGAGCGCAAGGTCGCGGACTTAGTCATCGGCTCGCGCATCTTCGAAAAACAGCTCAACGCCATCATTTCAGCGGCGCACGACACGCGCGTTCCCGACGCCGCGCGTCTCGATCCCGCCCTCAATGCGTCGTTGCGCAATGCCATTCGCGAGTCCATCGAGATGGGCGTTCCGCCGGGTGCGGCACAGAGCGCCCTGGATTATGCGCGGCAAGGCTATACGCGGCTGGAGATCGAGCAGTACGACACCGCTTGGGACTCCGAAGCCTACATCACGGTCTCCGGGCAGAACTCGAACAACTCCGTACGGCTGACCAACGGCTTCTTCGGCGCGCTCGACCGCGACGAGGATTGGCTGCTGACCGCACGCACGACCGGCGACGTCGTTAAACGCATCAAGGCGCGCGATCTGTGGGAGCAGATTGCCCTTGCGGCGTGGCAGTGCGCCGATCCCGGCCTACAGTTCGACGACACGATTCAGGAATGGCATACCTGTCCGAACGACGATCGCATCAATGCCACGAACCCCTGCGTTACGGGCGATACGCTGATCTCAACTGCAGACGGTCCGATGCGAATTGGCGAGCTCGTCGGAAAGGCGGTCTTCGTTATCGGCGGCGATGGCAAGCCGCACTTCGTCAATAATATCTTTCCCACTGGCACCAAGAGCGTGTACCGCCTGCAGACCGCCGGCGGCTACGAACTGGAGCTCACCGCCGACCATCAGGTGTGGACGGAAAACCGCGGCGACGTTCCCGCCCGCGAGCTGCGAACGGGCGACCGCCTCGCGCTGAGCGGCTCGGGCTTTGGCAACGTTTCGCTCGACGAACGCTTGGCTTTTGCTGTGGGAACCGCGGTGGGTCAGGGCGACGACATCGAGGCCGCGGTTCTCACCGACGTCACCGCCGGGATCAACGCCGCCAAGCTGGCCTCACCGACGCAGGTCCATTCGGCGCAACGCTCGCGGGTCAAGATGCGCAGTAAGGGCGCCATACACGGAACGACCGGAGGGCGCCCGATCGTTGATTTCTGCTCTTACTATGCCTCGATTGAGGAAGGCAAAGCGCGCAAGGTCTTTACCGACGCCGTCTTCGACCTCGATCGCCCGACGACCGCGGCGCTCATTCGCGGCCTGTACACGGCCGATGCAACCGTTTGTGAGGATCCCGCGGGCGCGGTCTCGATCGATCTTCCGTCCGCGTCGTCACCATTTTTGAAGCAAGTGCAGTACGTGCTGCTCTCGTTTGGGGTTCGCTCGGAGCTTTGCGCGCAGAGCTTACTTCGAATTCCAGCGGGATTTTTGAGCGCATTCGAACGCGCGATTGGGTTTCATCGGTCCTCGATCAAAGCGACGGCATTAGCGCTGGTCGCAGGCAGCGGTGCGCCCGCGTCCGAAGATCTCGGCGACGAGTTCTTCTCGTTTGAGGCGATCGGCCAAGCGGACGTCTTCGATTTAACCGAATCCGAAACGCAACACTTCGTCGCAAACGGTTTGCGAGTGCATAATTGCTCGGAATACGTTTTTATAGATGATACCGCGTGCTTCGCGCCGGAGACCCGAATCAGCACGCCCGACGGCCTACGGACCGTCGAAGAGCTCTTCGAGCGGCAAGAATCCGGACAACGCGTCCTCGTTACAACCGACATTCATTCCGAAGTGGATCATCGCAGGCTCGGCGCCCACCGTCCGGCCTATATCACGAAGGTCGGCGAGCGAGAGGTCTTCTGCATGAAGCTGGCCGACGGCCGAGAGATCCGCGCCACCGGCGACCACAAATTCCTTACCGCCGACGACGGCTGGAAGCGGCTCGACGAACTCAAACTGGGTCTCGATCGCATTGCCATTCGCGAATCGGGCAACTCCGTGACGTTTGCTTCCGATGCGGCCGACGTCAAGCGTTGGCAGATGCTCGGATGGCTTACCGGTGACGGCGTCTTTCATAAGGATACCGTCGCGCTGGCCTTCGGTCCGCGCGAGCGGCGCACGGCGGAGTTCGTGACCGAGCAACTCAACGACCTCAAGGCGACAGCCGTCAACTTTGCGGGGCCGCCAATCGATGTCCGTACGAGTCGGATCTCCGTGCAGAACAATGGCATCATGCAGACCCCCGCATCGCAAACGTCACTCGTCTCGTATCTCGAAACGCGCTACGGCTTCAAACAGGCGACGGCCCTGTATAAAGACGTACCGAGCGCCATTCACCGGGCACCGGAAGATCTCAAGGTCGCCTATCTGCAAGGACTCTTTTCCGCCGACGGCTGCATTCGCGCAAACGGCGCCGCGGCGGAAAAAGAAGTGATGTTGGCATCTTCTTCTGCTGCGTTGCTTAGGTCCGTGCAGCTCCTCTTGAGCGATATCGGAATCACGTCACGCATTTCGTGGTCCCACCCGCAGGGGCATAAGAATCCGCAAGGCCAATTGCATATCTACAACCAGCAGTCGCGGAAGTTCAACTCTTTGATTGGGTTCCCGTGTTCGGCGGAAAAGGATCTCAAAGCACGCGGACTGTTGGCGGCCGAGTTCGACGGGCAGCTCAAGAACCCGCCCGCGCCAAAGGTCTTGTCGATCGTTCCGGACGGCGCGACGACTGTCTACGACGTGACCGAACCGGTCACGCATTCGGTAATTGCCGAGGGCATGATTGCGCACAATTGCAACCTCGCTAGCCTCAATCTCGTTAAATTCCTCAACGACGACGGCAATTTTGACGCGCAGCGCTTCGCCCAAGCGGCTCGAATCTGGACGACGACCCTCGAGATCTCGGTTACCATGGGTCAGATGCCGTCGCGGCGCATCGCAGAAAAGAATCACGGATACCGCACCCTTGGATTGGGGTATGCGAATCTGGGCACGCTGCTGATGCGTTTGGGTTTGCCTTACGATTCCGAGGAAGGCTTCGGATGGTGCGCCGCAATCACGTCGCTGATGACGGGCGCCGCCTACCGAACCTCCGCCGAAATGGCGCAACAGCTCGGTCCGTTCGCGCGCTTCGAAGCCAACCGCGATCCGATGCTGCGCGTAATTCGCAATCACCGCAACGCCGCGTACGCAGCGGATCCCGCAACGTACGAAGCTCTCACGGTGACTCCGGTCACTCATGCGCCCACGCTCTTTACCCAAGCCACGTGGGCACTGGCGCGCAAGATGTGGGACGATGCGATTTCGATCGGCGAGGTTGCCGGCTTCCGCAACGCTCAGACGGTCGTAATTGCGCCGACCGGATGCCTTACCGGTACGTCGTTGATCTCTACCGATCGCGGCCTCACGCGTCTGCAGCGTTTGGGCAACGTGGAAGGACGCCAATGGCAAGACATCGACGTACGGGTCCTCACCGACGACGGCGAGCAACGCGCGAATCAGTTCTACATCAACGGAGTCTCGCCGACGCGCCGCATCAAGACCAGTAGCGGCTATACCATCACCGGGACGCCGGAACATCGAGTCAAGGTCGTCGACCGCGGCTCGGGCGAGTTGATCTGGAAGCGCTTCGCCGAAGTTGTGCCGGGCGATACCGTCGCGCTCTCGATGGGCGGCTTCGCCGGCAGCCCGCAGGACGTCAACTTGCCACCGTTGGGTGAAGAGCACTGGACCGCGGATTTTACAACGAGCGCGCCGAGCACGATGACCGCCGCTCTGGCCGAGCTAGTGGGCTACTCGATGGGTGGCGGCACGCTGCACGCGAAGGGCTTGCGCCTGCGCGTCGCCGAGGAGGACGGCGACGTCCGCGATCGACTGATCGCCTTGGCGCGACAGCTCTTCAACATCGAGGCAACGGCCTCGCAAAAGGGCGCGTATACCGAAATCGGAATTCACTCCGTTCCGCTTGCCATTTGGTGGCAGGCCTGTGGCTTCGCCAAGCACCATCCGGCAAGCGACGCGCGCGGCAAGAGCTACGTCGCTCACGTCCCCGACGCGATTCTGGCTTCGAACGACCCGGCCGTCTACGGCGCGTTCCTGCGCGGGCTCTTTGAGGCCGACGGCACCGTGGTCAACGGCGCCGTCCACCTTTCGACGTCGAACACGAGCCTGACCGACGACGTGCGGACGGTCCTGCTGACGCTGGGCATTCCGACCAATACCCGCATCGACAAATCCGGTTGGAGTGGCGCCGATCTCTACGTGTTGCGCGTCCGCAACGCGGACTACGCGCGTACCTTCCTCAAGCGGGTGGGCTTTATCGGCGAACGCAAGCGCAGCGCCGTTCGCCCGAGCGACACATGGCAGGGAACCAAAGGCGACCGCGTCTTCGTACGCAAAGACGTTCTGCGCACGCTCGTCCCGCATTCCAGCGAGATGTATCCGCGCACCGCGCTTTACGGTTACCGCCACGCGGGCGCGATCAGCCGCACGGCGGCTTGCGAGCTGCTCGAGAAGACCGGCAGCCTCGAGATAAAATCCGCGCTGACCTTCTTCTACGACGACGTCGATGCCAACGAAGACGGCGGAGAGCAGTTCACCTACGATCTCTCGGTGCCGGCCAACGTCACGTACTTCGCCAACGGCTTCATCTCACACAACACGATCGGCCTGGTCATGGACTGCGATACCACCGGCATCGAACCGGACTTCGCGCTGGTCAAGTTCAAGAAGCTCGCCGGCGGCGGCTACTTCAAGATCGTCAATCAGTCGGTCGATGCCGCGCTGCATAAGCTTGGCTACTCGCAACCGCAGATTGACGCGATCGAGATATACGCCAAGGGGACAGGCACCCTGGAAGAGTCGCCGCACGTCAACCGAGCCACGCTGCGCGCTAAAGGCTTCGACGACGAAGCGATTGCGCGCGTCGAAGCCGTGCTTCCGAGCGCCTTCGAGCTGCCGTTCGTCTTCAACAAGTTCGTGCTCGGCGAAGAGTTCTGCAAACAGCGGCTGGGCTTGACCGAAGCGCAGCTCAACGACTGGAGCTTCTCCCTGCTCCGCGACGGCCTTGGGTTCTCAACGCCGCAAATCGAGGAGGCCTCGGCCCACATCTGCGGCCGTATGACGGTCGAGGGTGCGCCCTATCTCAACGACGAGCATCTCCCGGTCTTCGACTGCGCCACGCCTTGCGGCAAATATGGTTCCCGCTACATCCGTCCTCTCGCACACGTCGACATGATGGCTGCAGCGCAACCATTTGTGAGTGGCGCAATCTCAAAAACGATCAATTATCCGCAAACCGCAACGATCGAAGACGTTAAGGAGGCTTATCGCTACTCGCACCAGCGCATGATCAAGGCGGTTGCGCTGTATCGCGACGGCTCGAAGCTCTCGCAGCCGCTGGCGGCGAGTTACGACTTCGGCAACGAGCCCGGCGAAGCGGAAGTTGCCGGCTCGCAGCCGCAGCCGTTTGCAACGCCAATGCAGATTGCCGAGAAGATCGTCTATCGCTACATCGCCAAACGGCGGCCGATGCCGCAACGCCGCAGCGGTTACACGCAAAAAGCAACCATCGCCGGCCATAAGGTCTACCTGCGCACCGGTGAATACGAAGGCGGCCAACTCGGCGAGATCTTCATCGACATGCACAAGGAGGGCGCGGCCTTCCGCTCGTTGATGAACAACTTTGCGATCGCAATCTCGCTGGGATTGCAGCACGGCGTGCCGCTCGAGGAGTTCGTCGAAGCCTTTACCTTCACGCGCTTCGAACCCAACGGCCCGGTCGTCGGTCACGACCATATCAAGATGGCAACATCGATACTCGATTACATCTTCCGCGAGCTGGCCGTCAGCTATCTCGGCCGTTACGATCTCGCGCACGTGGAACCGTCGATGCAAATGGATGCGATGGGTCCCGAAGTGCGCGAGGACTACGTCGCCGAGGAAGAGGGTGGCGTGAACGTTCGTCCGGTAGGTGTCGCGGAGATGTTCCATCCGGTGAGCACGCATCTCCACCCGGGCCAACAACCAAGGCCGGCCGCGCCTGCGCTGCCAGCCGCACCGACCGTTACTTCCGGCAGCACCGGCAGCATTGGCGGCGGCGCGGCCGTCGCGGTAATGGTGAGAACTGAGGCGATCAACGCTTCGAAAGCCAAGGGCTACACCGGCAACGCGTGCTCGGAGT